>RDXD01000108.1 GCA_004292575.1 Bacteroidota bacterium | reverse complement strand
AAAGCTCAAATGTTCGTTTTTTGTGTGGTTGTAACTATCGGCAGGGTCTTCGACCACTGCCGAAGTTACGAAACCTTGGCAGTGGTCGAAGACCCTGCCAATGGTTGAGAAACGAACACTCAAACTTTTCTAAACACTACGACTAAATTAGTTTTTTTTCGGATTGATAACCGCAAAAAAACAACTTTCGTACCTCAAACTTCAACCCTCTAACCTCAAATGCGTTTTTTGAAATATTCGTAAGTGATTTTTAAGCCTTCGGCACGTGATACTTTTGGGCTCCAGCCCAATATTTCTTTGGCTTTTGTGATGTCGGGTTGTCGTTGCTTGGGGTCGTCTTGTGGGAGTGGCTTATAGACGATTTTTTGGGAAGTATTGGTAAGTTTGATGATTTCTTCGGCAAATTGTTGGATTGTGATTTCTTCAGGATTGCCGATATTCATAGGGTACGCATAATCACTCAAAAGCAAACGATAAATGCCTTCTACCAAATCATCTACATAGCAAAAAGAGCGCGTCTGTGAACCATCTCCGAACACTGTGATGTCTTCGCCTTTGAGTGCTTGGCTGAAAAAGGCAGGCAAGGCACGTCCGTCATCAAGGCGCATACGCGGTCCATAAGTGTTAAATATCCTGATAATGCGCGTTTCGAGTCCATGGAATCTATGGTAAGCCATCGTGATGGCTTCTTGAAAACGCTTTGCTTCGTCATATACACCGCGCGGTCCTATCGGGTTTACATTGCCCCAATAGTCTTCATTTTGTGGGTGGATAAGCGGGTCGCCATACACTTCAGAAGTAGAAGCTATCAACATTCTTGCGCCTTTGGCGAGGGCAAGTCCGAGCAGATTGTGCGTACCAAGTGAGCCAACTTTGAGGGTTTGGATAGGGATTTTTAAATAATCTATCGGGCTGGCAGGCGAGGCAAAATGCAAGATATAATCTACATCACCCGCTACGTGGACATACTTGCTCACGTCATGGTGGTAAAATTCAAATTCTTTTAATGGCATCAAATGCTCCACATTGCGCATATCGCCTGTGATGAGATTATCCATGCCGACTACGCGGTAGCCTTCTTTCAGGAAGCGGTCGCAAAG
>RDXD01000394.1 GCA_004292575.1 Bacteroidota bacterium | reverse complement strand
ATTTGCAGATGGTGCTTGGCTGAAGACCAATGCATCGGCTCGTATCAATAACCCGCTTTGGCGTGGGCAATTTGGCGACCACCAAAACGACAATTTCAACACCAGCAATCGGTTGGCTTTAACGGCTAAGTTTTTAAAGCATTTTAGCTTCGAAGTAAGCGGAGCTTTCAATCTTAACCAAAATAATCAATCTAACTGGAGTCCCACAAGAATTGATCGCGATTGGGAAGGTCGGGTGATCATTCAAAATGATTTGAACCAATTGTCCAATACCTATAACATTTTTTACAGATTGCAATATGAAAATGTGTTGCGGTACGCCAGGCAATTTGGTAAACACAATGTTTCAGCATTGGCAGGTTATACCCAATTGTATGATAAATATGATGAATTCAGTGGTTCGCTACAAGGCTTTCCGTCAAATTCGGTTCAGGAATTTAATGGTGGTGGCACTGTTAACCCGAGTCTTTCAGGTGGGGCTAACGAGGTTGCGCTCAGGTCTTTCTTTGGCAGGTTCAATTATAACTATGACGATCGCTTTCTCTTTGAATTTAACGGGCGTAGAGACGGATCTTCCCGATTTGGGCCTAACAACCGTTTTGGAGTGTTTCCATCACTCTCTGTAGGCTGGAATTTAAAAAACGAGAAGTTCATGAAGTGGGCTAAGTCAGTTACATTGCTTAAGTTTAGAGGAAGTTGGGGTTTGAGTGGTAATGATAGGATAGCAAATTATATCTGGGAGCGGAACTATAGCATTAATGACTATGTAGTTGGCGGGGTTATAGTACCAAGCGTTGCATTAACTACATTGGCAAATCCAACCATTGCCTGGGAGGGAAATGAGCAATTGAATATAGGGTTTGATCTTGCTATGTTTAACAACAAGTTTAACCTGAGTGGAGAGTATTTTAGCAGAAAAAGTACAGATGTGCTGTATGCTAATTTTCCAGTGCCACGTACATTGGGTGTAGATAATTTGGCTGCACAAAACGCCGCTGCTATGCTAAATGAAGGGTTTGAATTAAACGCTGGATACAGGCAAAACTTTGGTGCTTTGAAGATGACCGTGAGTGGTAACGTAACCTGGATGGCGGATAACGAAGTAACCGGCCTTGGCGAAACTGGCGCAGAAACCATTGGTGGAAATACCATCATCAGGAAGGGGCAGCCTTTTAATGCGTATTTTGGCTATAGAAAGATAGGTATCTTTCAAACTGCCGAAGAGGTTGCAGCAGCCCCACGTCAATTTGGTTCAGTTTTAACGCGTCCCGGCGATATTAGATATGCAGATATTTCGGGCATAGATGGAAAGCCAGATGGCATAATTGATGCCAGAGACCGTGTGGTGATTGGCAATCCCTATCCGCGGTGGATGTTTGGATTTAACCTAGGGCTTGAGTTTAAGGGGCTTGACTTGAATGCTGTTTTTCAGGGCGTGAGTAGGGTTGATCGTATTTTTTCAACAAATGGCCAGTTGCCCATGACCAGCGATCAGCTAAACGTTTTGTCGTATCATGTTAACAGGTGGACGCCGGATAAGCCATCTACCACACTGCCCCGATTGGGTGGCGTTAACAATGCACAGTTTTCCGATTTTTATCTTGAAGACGCCTCATACCTGAGGCTAAGAAGCCTTGAGCTTGGTTATACACTACCTGCTTCTATCTCAACCAAGGCCAAAATCCAGCGCTTTAGAATTTTTGTGAGTGCACAAAATCTCTTAACCTTTACCAAGCTGGAAAACTTCGACCCCGAGCGGTCTGCGGCTACCCAATCAGACAGGAATGCGCCACTTTACCAAGTTTTTTCAACCGGTGTAAATCTTAAATTTTAATGTATGAAAAGCAATAAAAATGTTATCTTATTCTTGTCTTTGCTGATGTTTTTAGGACTAGGATGCTCCAAAGATTTTCTGAATAAAACGTCGCTCTCCCAGATTGCTGAAGCCAGTTTTTGGAAAGACGAAAGGGATGCGCAATTGGCCGTGAATGGCATATACGATGCGCTCCAAAACAGAGTGATATATAGCGGTACGTTAAACAACTTTCGCGCTGCCGCTTTTCCAATCTTTGATGCCTTGGGCGACAATTGCTATGGCAGTTATAAATTTGAAGGGCCTGGCCTTTTTATGGAAAGCAACATCGATCCTACAGACGATTGGTTTAGAACTCTTTGGAGTGGACTATACAGGGGTATAGTTAGAGCAAACGTAGCCATTGAAAATATTTCGGCCATGCCAAATTCTGTTTTTCCTCCTAGTAGAAAAGCAGATTTAATTGCGCAGGCTAAATTTCTTAGAGCGCTTCTTTATTCTAATTTGGCCATCTATTACGAAGATGTACCGTTGATACTGAAGTCCCAAACTGTGGCCGAGGCATCAGTACCTAAAAATCCATTTGCTGAAATTCGGGATTCAGTTATTAAAGACCTTACAGAGGCTATTGTAGATTTACCCATTTCCAGACCTGCGGCCCAAAGAGGTTATGCCACCAGAGGTGCAGCATTAGGTTTGCTGGCTCGCTTTCAATTGTACAACAAAAACTATAGTGCGGTGCTAGCAGCCACCGAACCCATGCTAACAATGGGGTATGGCTTGTTCAACAACTATCTCACTTTGTTTACACCAGCAGGCGAAGCAACCAATGAAATTGTTTTTTCCGTCACCTTCGATGAAAACTCTGCCTTCAATAGTACAGAGGTGTTTTCTGCAACATTTGCCAGTGCGCCAAGAATTAATGTAAACCCCATGCGGAATTTGGTGAATTTCTATAATTGCACCGATGGGCGTGGCATTACCGTATCGCCCTTGTACAACCCCGCTAATATAAAGGCCAACCGCGATCCACGTTTTGCCGCTTCCATTTATATAGTTGGCGATACGTTTATGGTAGATCTTAATCGTCGGTTTACGGGCAATACGCCCACCACATTTGGACAACGCAAATACATTAGAAACCAACCATCCGCCACGGGCATAGGTGTTGCATCGGGCGGCGGGCAGGATTTCTACGTTATTCGCTACGCCGATGTACTGCTTATGAGAGCCGAAGCATTGGCAGAGCTAAACCGGCCAGCAGAGGCTTACCCTTTAGTTAACTTGGTTAGGGCAAGGGTTAGGATGCCAACCGTGGAAACTGTTGAGGGTGTTGGTTTGACCGGGCCGCAAATGGTGGAAGTAATTCGTAGGGAACGGAGGGTTGAACTTGCATTTGAAGGATTGCGCTTTTTTGATTTGAAGCGCTGGGGCCAAGTACAGCAGGGCTTTGCGCGGGCAGTGGCTGATGCGGTGCCCGGTTATCTACCGGTAAATAGGGGTAGAAGAAGCGAAGTGTTTCCCATTCCACAAGCCGAAATTGATGTTAACAAGGCACTGGTTCAAAACCCCGTTTGGGAATAGTGTACGCGTTTCTACAGCTGCCCATATAGGGTGGCTGTAGAATTGTTGAATTCTAGAAAAGCGGGATAGTCTAAAATTTAGTTTAGCTTTCGCACATAATACTACCTATAATGTCTATTCGCAGCCTGCTTGCATGTCAATTTGTATCTTTTTTAACCTTATTAGCAGGAGGAATGCGGCTTTCCGTTGGTTGGGCTAAGAAATTTTGTATATTTTTTGCTTTTTCAGGCCGCTTACTTTGTCTTAATTTGCTTTTGTTTCTGCCTCTTTTTTTTCTTCAAGTCTCTTTGTTTGCACAAAACAATACGGATGCAAAAAGAGGTGATACCCTAACTCTGATTAATGCAGATTTTGAAACCGGTGATATGACGGGTTGGAAGCATTGGAGAACAAAGTTTTGTAGTATTTCCACAGATGCCTACTCCGGTAAGCATGCGCTAAGGGTGGGTCCGGAAAGAGCCTTTGGAGTTCAAGAAACTAAAGTGAAACCTAACAGTCTGTATAGAATTTCTGCTTTTGTAAAAACGGAGTCGGGTGCCGAAGAAATTCAATTGAAGATTAGTGATTATGGCGGTGCTGCAAAATCTGTTTCTAGCGCATTAACAGAGTATTCTAAAGTAATTATTGATTTCCAAACTGCCTTCACAGCCGATAATCTGTTAATTTCTTTTATACACCCCACTGGAAATGGAAGCGGCTATGCCGATCAGGTTGAGTTAACGTATTTGGGCGAAGCTCCCAAGCCCCAAATACAGGAGTTTATAAAAATTCCACAAAGGACAATTAAAGAAGATAATGGCTTTTCACAATTGCCAGATGAAAAAATGGATTGGTTTCTGAATGATAAATTTGGCATGTTTATTCATTGGGGTGTTTATGCTGCTATGCCCGAGGGTTCTGAATGGGTAAGGCATCAAGAGGCATGGGGGCAAGAGTATTATCAGCGAAGAGCAAGAGATTCAAATACAGGTTTTACGGCCGCTAAATTTGATGCGGGTGAATGGGCTGCATTAGCAAAAAAAGCTGGTATGAAGTATATGGCGCTCACCACACGCCACCACGATGGTTTTGCTCTTTTTAATAGCAAACATCCATTCAGTTGGTCAAGTACGAAGGATTTGGGCCGCGATTTGATAAAGGAATACACCAATGCGGTTAGGGCATCTGGCCTACGTGTTGGCATGTACTATTCGCCTATGAGTTGGCGGTATCCCGGTTATTATGATGTAACTGGTAAAGATTGCAAACCCAACGTTTGGGGATATAAAACGGCGGCTTGGCACAAAGCGGATGCACGTGATATGAAAGAGGAAGTGTATGAGCAGGTTACAACGCTTTTAAAAGATTATGGCAAAATAGACTATATGTTTTGGGATGGTGGTTGGCTAAGCCAAACGGTAAACCGCCCACTAGAACTGGCGTTTTGGGATCCCGGAAAATACCAAAATCCGAACAACGCATGGCCGGTAAGCGAAAAGTATATTACCAGAGAAGATGGTACTAACAAGGCGCTCGGTATCATGGGTTTGGTTCGTAAGTATCAACCGGATTTGGTGGTTAACGAACGTTTTTCTTGGGTAGGTGATGTACACGGCGAAGAAGGCGGAAGTGCAACTTCTGGTGATATTCGTTTTGAGCAATATGGCGAAAAATGTTTAAGTCTTCAAAAAGGAGGTTGGGGATATCGCCCCAATGGCAAGGTTTTTAGTTTTGATGAAGTTGCTGTTTTTTTGTCGAATTGTGTAGTGCGAAATATCAATTTACTATTGAATGTGGCGCCGGATCGTGAGGGTGTAATTCCGCAAAACCAGCAAGATGTTTTGTTGCAAATCGGCAATTGGCTATCCAAGGTGGGCAATGGCGTTTACGCTACCAGAGGTGGTCCGTGGCAGCCCCTTTTTGGCGAATATGGGTTTACATTTCGGGATAATAAAATCTATTGTCATATTTATGAAGGTTACCGCGAATTCAAATCTGGAGCCTTCACAACCCAATCGTTGGGGGCTAAAAAGGTGAGTAAGGTTGTAAATCTCTACGATGGTAAAGTGCTGCAGTGGCGCAAAAACAAAGACAAGACCATTACCATAAGCCGCGTTGACTACAGTTTGAACCCGGCGACAACCATATTGGAAATTACACTTTTGGAACCGGTGTATAAGTAATGGAGCGCTTAGGTTAGTGTAAAGCTGGTTGTATTTTTTTGATGAGTGGTTGAATTGGTGATATTGCTATTTAGTGTAAGGCTCGGTATTTAAAAGTTGAGCTTCTTTAAAGCGTGTGAAATGATAAAAAAGAATTTTGAAGAAAGGCGGCAAAATAAGGTTCAACCAATTGTAGTGGATTTAGCAGTTATTGGTGGCGGCTTAGCCGGCGTGTGTGCATCGCTTACCGCAGCACGGTCGGGCTTAAAGGTGGTGTTGGTGCAAGATAGGCCAGTGCTTGGCGGGAATGCCTCAAGCGAGGTGCGCCTTTGGAGCCTTGGTGCAACTTCCCACATGGGCAATAATAACCGTTGGAGCCGTGAGGGCGGCTTAATCAATGAGATTTTGCTTGAAAATTTGAAACGGAATAGAGAGGGCAATCCGCTGATTTTCGATACAGTTTTACTAGAAAAAGTTTACGAAGAAAAAAATATTACACTGCTTCTTAATACAGTAATTTATGAAGTAGTAAAAAAGGATGATGTAACTATCGAAAGTGCACATGGCTTTTGCAGTCAAAACAGCACCACCTATCACATAAAAGCTCCGCTTTTTTGCGATGCATCTGGCGATGGCATTGTTGGCTTTTTATCTGGGGCATCGTTTAGAATGGGCGCTGAGGATGCCGCTGAATTTGAGGAGGGGTTTGCACCAAACGTGCAAGACTATGGTAATTTGTTAGGGCATTCAATGTATTTCTACACAAAAGAAATGAAGCGCCCAATCTCATATACCGCACCATCATTTGCTATAAAAAATGCTGCCGAACTTCCAAGAATTAAAAATTATCAATTGGGCGATCACGGCTGCAAGCTTTGGTGGGTGGAATACGGCGGAAGATTGGACACCATACACGAGACGGAGAACATAAAGTTTGAATTGTGGAAAGTGATTTACGGAATTTGGGATTATATAAAAAACAGCGGCAAGTACCCAGAGGCGGCCAACTTAACATTGGAATGGGTAGGTACCATACCGGGTAAGCGTGAAAGCAGACGATTTGAAGGCGACCACATGATTGCTCAGAAGGATATTGTGGAGCAAAGGGATTACTTTGACAGCGTGGTGCATGGTGGTTGGGCCATGGACCTACACCCTGCAGATGGCATTTACAGCAAGCACAGTTCATGCACCCAATGGCACTCTAAAGGGGTTTATACTATTCCCTATCGTTGCTATTATTCCAGAGATATTCAAAATTTGTTTCTTGCTGGGCGAATCATCAGTGCCACGCATGTGGCTTTTGGTTCTACCAGGGTAATGCTTACCTGTGCGCTTGGGGGGCAGGCGGTGGGACAGGCAGCCGCCATTTGTAGTAAAAACAATTGGAAACCAAAAGCCTTGGCCGATCAGGATAAAATACAATTGTTGCAGTTGGCGCTCAATAGAAATGGGCAAAGTATTCCCAGGGTTAAGGTAAATGATACCTTGGATATTGCAACGAAGGCAACTATTACTACTTCATCACAACTACAATTTGATGGGTTTGCTACTGGCCAAGATTGGAAGCCCCTAACTTTTAGTGCGGCACAGTTATTACCATTAAGTGCAAATACCTTGTATGCATTTATTTTTGAGGTAGAAGCGCTAGAGGATACTGAGTTGGAAATTCAATTGAAAATTTCGTCAGCAAACAATCATTTTACGCCCGATGTAACTTTGCAAGCCGAAACCTATGCCTTAAAAGTAGGTCAGCATCAAGTTGCATTCAACCTAAACGCTGGGTTGTCTGAAAAAAAGTATGCCTATGTATGCCTCATGAAAAACGAAAAAGTTAATGTTAAGGTTTCGGAAGAAAGGTGCTCGGCTATTATGACCGTATTTAATCGCATCAATAAGGCGGTGTCAAATTATGGCAAGCAAGAACCGCCTAGCGATATTGGAATCGATAGTTTTGAATTTTGGACACCGGAGCGCCGACCTGGCGGTAAGAATTTGTGTTTTTCCATGAAGCCCGCTTTAGATGTTTTTCAATCTCCAAATTTAATAAATGGTGAGGTGCGTCCACTTTCTACGGGCGAGACGAATGTATGGATAGCAGAAAAAAATGAAGATACGCCTTCAATAAGATACGATTGGGCGCAAGCAGTAGCTATTAAAACCATACGTGTTTTTTTTGATGCCGATTATGATCATGCACTCGAAAGTACCCTAATGGAACACCCTGAGTCCACCATTCCTTTTATAGTTAGCGATTACACCATAACAGATGGGGATGGCAATCTGCTTACAGACGTTACAGGAAATTATCAGGCCATCAATACCATTACATTTAATGAGGCCGTAAAGACAAATACCTTGGTGTTTAAGTTTTCTAAAAAGCATCCCCACATTCCTGTTTCAGTATTTAACATCTCCGTTTATGAACATAGCATCTAGTAGCGCTTTCCATCTTGGCCAGAGCGGGCGGTCAATCTTTAAATACATGCTTTGCGTGGTTTTTACCTGTTTTTGGCTGCTCCCAAGCGGAAGGGCACAGACCGCAGAAAGATTATCCTTAAATGGCACTTGGTCGTTTCGAATTGATCCTTATGGAACCGGTGAAAAATTGAATTGGTTTTTCAAAGATTTGGATGCTTCCAATTGGGACAGTATGCCTGTGCCAGGCAACTGGGATTTGGTCAATGAGTATGCAACCTATGCTGGTGATGCATGGTATTCGAAGCGCTTTAAAATAGATAAGTCAAACGCGGCGCAACAATTCCGCTTGATTTTTCAATCGGTGTATAACGATTCAAAGGTTTGGGTAAACGGCCAATTTGTAGGCGAAAATCATTTGGGGTTTTTGCCTTTTCAATTTGATATTACCAGGCATATCAAGTTTGACCAAGAAAATAGGGTAACAGTTTTGGTTAACAATATTTTTAAGCGAGGCGCTTTGTGGAATTGGGGTGGCATTAGACGGCCCGTTACCTTAGAAATAACCGACCCAGCCCGGTTGGAATTTCAACACATTAGTGCCATACCTGATCTCAAGAAAGGGGATGCTAAAATCTCAACCAAAGTTGTTTGTAGTAATTTGGGTGCCGCGCCAAAAAACGTTAGAATCGGTATTAAAATTAAGCGTGATGGTAAGTTGGTGGTAGAGGATTTTGTACAAGCCGCCATCCCAGCAAACAGCAATCGGCATACGGTAAACTGGATGCACAGTCTCGCAAAGTCTAAAGTGGCACTTTGGCATTTTGACTATCCGGTTTTATATGAATCGGAAATAACCTTGTACGATGGAAATCAGTTGCTGCATACCATTACAGATCGATTCGGCATACGGAAACTCGAAATTGATGGCATAAAAATATTACTGAATGGCGAAAGCATTCGACCAGTAGGTTTCAATATTGTGCCAGAAGATAGGTTTACCGGCAATACTTTGCCTTTTGCAAGGATTAAGGAAGATGTGGATTTAATGAAAAGTATGGGTATAACCATGGCTAGATTAAGTCACGTATCCTTGCCCAAGGAGTACTTAGATTATTTGGATGAAAAAGGAATTATGGTATTTGAAGAAGTAGGACTATGGGGTAAAGACAATCTGGTAGATCCCGACCATCCGCTGCCGAAAGAGTGGCTGAAACGCATAGTAGAGGAAAAGTACAATCACCCGTGCATAATTGGGTGGAGTGTTGGTAACGAGATTGGTGCTGAGAAGAATAACCCGAAAGCAAAAGCGTATATAAAAGGCGCCATTGAAATGGCAAAGCAATTAGACTCCAACAGGTTTTCTGTGTATGTGTCAAATACAGGCCAGAATAATCCTAACGATGCTATGATGTTTGCTGATATTTCGATGATTAACCTATATGGCGGTTGGGGCAAATGGACAGACCTGGCATGGACCCATCATAAAAAGCCTGTTTTTGTGGCCGAATTTGGAAAAGAACTTAATTCGGAAGATCCTAACCTAGGCACCGTACCCATTGAAAAAATGATGAATGAAATGCGTAATAAAGAATATGTTTTTGGCGCATCTCTATGGACCATGAATGATTACCGAAGTAAGTATCATGGAAATCCGGGTTGGGTTACTCCTCCTTCTCAGAACAGGCCGTGGGGTATTGTTACAACCTTCAGAGATAACAAAAGATCTTTTTATGCCACCCAACGGGAATATGCCCCTGTAAAAGCATTAATATTTTCAGCCATTGATTTAAGTCAAGCTTCCACAACCATATCTATTGAGCCACGAAGTAAATTCGATATCCCCGCTAATATGCTGCGCGGCTACAGTCTCCGGTTGAGTATTGTGGGTAAGCAATTTGATACTACCGAGGTGCGCACCATTGCTTTGAAAGATATCAGTCCCGGAGATGCTACGTTTGGTGTAAAAGTAGATTGGAAAAGCAAAGTTGACATAAGCCTACTACACGTTGCGTTGGTGGATCCGCAGGGCTACGCAGTATTGCATGAAACCAAATATTTTTCCGCACCCAGTCAGCCCGCTATTCGATTTGCCAATACTGCCAACACTAAAATACGCATTCATTTTAATCACTTACCAAACGCAACCGAATACATGATTCGCTATAAAAACGGCGATAGTGTATTTACAACGGCTAGAACCATTAATCAATTTATTGATATTGAAGATGAACGCTTAAAGCAAGGGGTAGAATGGAGTTTTCAATTGATAGCTTTAAATGATGCGGGAGAAAGCTCGCCTTCCAAGGCATGGTTGCTTTTAAAAGATGAAGATGAACTGCCTCCACATATTTGGGGTCAAAAGCGTATAGGGGATGATGTGTTTATTTCGTACAGCGTTGATCCTTTTGATTACCTCTACGAAGTGGAATATGGCACGCAGTCCGGCGTTTATACGCAAAAGTTTGCCACAAAGCTGGTAGGCGTGCTGCGGGTGCAAAGTCCAGAAAAAGAGAAGCCGCTTTATTTTAGAATGCGGGTTATTAAGCAATGGGGATTTGCCAGCGAGTGGACAGAGGAATGCAAAGTGAAGTAGGGGTTGCGGGTGCGTTTTTTTGAGGATTAAACAAATACTAAATTATGACAATGAGGACTTGGATGATTGTTTTTGGCTTGCTGTGTGCAGTGGCGTCCACATACGCACAAGAGCGTGTTCACTTTTCCCCTGCGCAGGCTTGGACAGATAATAATGGAACTCCCATTAATGCGCATGGCGGTGGCGTGCTTTTTCACAAAGGCAAATATTATTGGTACGGCGAGCACAAAATTGCAGGTAAATCGGAAGAGCAGTTTGCCGATGGCGGCATACATTGTTATTCATCTGCAGACTTAATGAACTGGAAAGATGAAGGCGTGGTACTGAGTGTGGATTATAAAGATACTACCAACGACCTTGCTTATGGTTGCATTCTTGAAAGGCCCAAAGTGGTGTACAATAAAAAGAACAGACAATTTGTGGCTTACTTCAAACTTTACTTACGTGGTGTTGGCTACGAAACGAGTAACGTGGGTGTAGCCGTTGCCAGTAAACCAAACGGACCATTTATCTATCATCATAAATTTTACGGCGGAGGTTCGCCAAAGGGATCGGGCGACTTTTCCATATTTAAAGATGATGATGGCAGCCTTTACCATTTAACCGTTCGCAAGCCGGATAAAGCTTTTGTAATTGGAAAGCTGGATAGTGACTACTATTACCCGGTGGGAGATTATCAGGTTGCTAAGGGCATTCAATCGCATACAGAGGCCCCGGCGGTTATTAAACGCAAGGGTTTGTATCATTTGTTAGGATCTGGCTCTACTGGTTGGAAGCCCAATATAGCCCGCTATTATACCGCAAAAAACATATTGGGCCAATGGACGAATCACGGCAATCCCTGCCTTGGGTATAATGCTGTTGACAGCCTTGGGGTGGAAAAAACATTCGGTGGGCAATCTTCTTATATTATTCCGGTACAGGGTATTAAAGATGCCTTCATTGCTATGTTCGATATTTGGAAACCGGAAAGTCCGATTAAGGGACGCTACATTTGGTTGCCCATTGATTTCTCAAGTGGTAAAATGTCTATCGTGTGGAGCGATATCTGGAATTTGAAAGCGTTTTCAGAAAAAAAATTGGAAAAAGTTTCGTTTGTAGATCCGCAATCTCCTAAAAATATAATGCCGTTTATTGCTTCCGGTATCACCCCCTTGGCAACGGGTAAATTGAGTCTTGATTTTTCAGATGAATTTAACGATAATAACATTGATACAACCAAATGGACTGTTGAAAATAGCATTAAAAAGCGTGTTGACATTACACTATTTGCCAATAAAGATCAGGTTGAAGAAAAGGATGGCAACATGTTTGTTTACTACCGAAAATCGAATGTACACGATACGGCCTATAATGCCGGGCGGTTTAACTCTAAGGGAAAGTATGCGCCTACCTATGGTTTTTTAGAGTGTAGGATGCATGTTGTAAAACCTAATGGACACCAAATGGCATTTTGGATGATGCCCGAAGGCGACGGCATGAGGCCGCCACTTGGTGTGGATGGCACGGCTAACGATGGTGCTGAAATTGACATTATGGAGGGCAACAAAACTGAAGCCTACTCTAATGGTTTACACTGGGATGGCTACACAAAACCAGCCCATAAATCCAACGGAGCCCTTATGAAAACACCGGGTATTCATAACGAGGAATATCATGTGTATGGGTTTGAATGGACGCCAAATTTGCTAAAGTTCTATTTTGATGGTAAGGTAGTTCGTGAAATAACAGATCAGAAATTGATACCGCAGGTGGCGCATTTTATTTATTTTTCGGGCAGTTGTTTTGGCGAGAATAATTGGGTAGATGGCGATATTCGTAAAAACGAGTTCATCCAGAGGGGTGGTGTTGATAAGTCGTATATCGATTATGTGCGTGTCTTTAAACATGAAAATGATTAGGTAGTATATCTATGCGGATGGGAAATGTCGCTGCTGTTCGATCCCACGTATCTATACGTTTTTGTATCGTGTGTGAGTGTCATTACAACATATTTTGATGATACTGAAATTTTGTTTTCTTGTTGTTCTTTGGGTTTTCTATTTCGATAAGCAGTTTCAAACGTGCCGCTGCTGTTGAAGGAGATGCATGTGGTTTTGCAATTGCTCAGGAAGCTTTTTACGGGTGAGACATCATGTTTGCCTGTTTGGCCATCATGCTCAGAAAACCGTTACCATAAGCAGCCTATTTAGCAATCCTCGGCGAGAGCTGTTGTCTTCGCAGCCGTCGAGGCCTGTAATGGTGTGTTCGGCAAATGCGGATTTTTGCATCCCAATAAAACGTCCCACTGGTTTAAAACATGCTGGATTAGGTTTCATTGTCTAAGCTTTCAGTCTTTTTTACCAGTTGAAAGTTTGCGCTTTTTTGGTAATCACCTAAACCCAGCGTGCCATAAAGTCGGGAAAGGCCTTCTTGGTGTATTATGAATCCGCTATTTTTACCCATAAATTTGGCGTATGGGCAGTGTGTTTATAAAGTGGGTGTTTGTTGCATGGCTAGTAGGTGGCTTAAATTTGGCGGTTTTTGGGCAGGGCAGTAGTCCAGTTTGGCCCATTCTCAAGCACTACGACCAAAATCATTTGTTGAACATTGCCTTGCCCTTAGGTGGTATTGGTACTGGTACGGTATCGCTTGGTGGGCGGGGCGAGCTGCGAGACTGGCAGATTATGAACCGCCCGGGCATAAAGTTTAGTTCAACCCTAAAGGGAAACAACGCACCATTTTTTTCGGTATTTGTGAAGCCCCAGGGCAAAGCAGCCCTTACAAAAGCGTTGGTAGGACCATTTCATGCCAGTGAGTACCAGCACTATGAGGGTCGTCCGGTTAATCAACACGGTATGCCGCGTTTTTCAAAGGCTTCCTTCGATGGTGCTTATCCTTTTGGACAGGTAAATTTAAGCGATGATTTGTTGCCAATTTCGGTGAAAATTAAAGGGTTTAATCCATTTATTCCCGGCAACACGGCGGCATCCAGCATTCCAATTGCTGTTTTAAAATACGAGGTTACCAACAACACCAATGCACCCATGGAGGTGGCTGTATGTGGTACCATGCGAAACTTTATTGGTATAGATGGCAGCAAAACTTTTAAAGATTGGAAGGGAGACGTTATTCCCGTAGGTGCCAAAATGAACATCAATACCTACCGGGAGAATGAGCAGCTGAGGGGTATTTATATGAGTAGCGATAGTGTAAACAAAAAGGACCCTGCTTGGGGAACCATGGCGTTAACCACGCCCGATCGCAATCAGGTTAGTTACCGCAGGTCTTCCACTTCCAACAGATGGGAAAACGCCACCTTGGATTTTTGGGACGATTTTAGTGCCGATGGTTTACTAACCGATAAAGCGAAACTGGTGGATGATAACCCCATGGCTTCTTTAGCGGTTAAAAAAGTGATTCCTGCCAAATCTTCACAAACCTTCACTTTTTACCTAACTTGGCATTTTCCCAATAGGTTGAATTGGAAAAATGACTTGAACACTGTAATAGGGAACTACTATACTACGCAATACGCCGATGCTTGGCAGGTAATTGAGCAAGAGGTGCAAAAACTGCCTGAGTACGAAGCACAAACCATCAAATTTGTTAATGCGTTTTTGAAAACCACCGTTCCTGAGGTGGTAAAAGAGGCTGCACTTTTCAATTTGTCCACCCTCCGTTCTCAAACTGTTTTCCGAATACCCTCGGGGCAAATGCTTGGTTGGGAAGGTGTTATGGATGAATTTGGGTCCTGCGCAGGCAGTTGCACCCACGTGTGGAATTACGAAACCGCTACGTCGTTTTTGTTTGGCGATTTGTCTCGAACCATGCGAGATGTAGAGTTTACCTACGGCACCCGCAACGATGGCAAAATGCGCAATCGCGTAGAATTGCCGCTGGAGCTAAACGCCACTACCGATCACCTAGCCGCGGCTGATGGTCAGATGGGAACCATTATGCGGTTTTACCGCGACTATATCCTTTCGGGTGATTCAGAATTTTTGAAAAAATACTGGCCTAAAGTAAAGGCCGCCATGTCGTACGCTTGGATTGGCCGGGGCTGGGATGGTAACCAGGACGGCGTGCAAGAAGGAAAGCAGCACAACACCATGGATGTGGATTATTATGGCCCAAACCCTCAAATGCAATTTTGGTATTTTGGTGCACTAAAGGCCTGCTCTAAAATGGCTTTAGCCATGAATGACAATGATTTTGCAAAAAAATGCGACGAGGTTTTTGCAAAAGGTAGTGCATGGGTCGATAAAAATTTGTTTAACGGGGCATATTATGAACATAAAATAACGAGCCCCAAAACATTCGAGTACCTCAATATGAATGATTCTAATGTTCAGATTCCCGATTACCAATTGGGTTCGGGCTGTTTGGTAGATCAATTGGTGGGTCAGTACATGGCGCATGTTTGCGGATTGGGATATTTGGCCAAAAAGGAAAACGTGCAAACCGCCTTAAAAACGGTAATGAAAAACAACTTCGTACTACGGTTTGACAATGTATTTAACAACATGCGCTCTTATGTAATGGATAAAGAGTCGGGTCTAATTATGGCAAGTTGGCCAAAAGGGCGTCTAAAGGTTCCGTTTCCATATTTCGCCGAATCTATGTCGGGCTTTGAATATGCAGCGGCCATTGGTATGCTGCAAGAAGGTCAGGTAGAGGCCGGGCTTAAGTGCATTAAGGCCATTCGCAATCGGTTTGATGGCGAAAAAAGAAATCCGTTTGACGAACCCGAGTGTGGACACCACTATGCCCGCGCTATGGCGGCCTGGTCGGCACCTATGGCCATCAGTAAGTTTAACTACAATGGTATTGAAAAGTCGATGAGTTTTACATCCGCACCCGGAACCTATTTTTGGAGCAATGGTGCTGCATGGGGAACAGGGAAAGTAGAAAAAAATACGGTTAAGATTACGGTGCTGTATGGCCAACTCGGCTTATCTACAATTGAGCTGGTTGGGCTTGGTAAGCTGAAAATGCAAGACACCGAGCTAGAAGCCGGAGGAAGTAAACTATTTACCATCAAGTAAGCGGCATCATGAAAGTAATTAAGCATCTTTTTGTTCTGCTAACAGTTCTTGGTGTTGCGCAGGGCTGTAATTCAGGCACTGCTGTCGCAAAGCCAGCCAAAGAAGTGGATTGGAAAACAAACCTTAAATCGGTGCTGCCGCTGCTTGGCCATCGCAATTGGATATTGATAGTTGATAAAGCATTCCCCATGCAAAATGGATCGGGAATAACCTATATCAACAGCAACGAAATGTTGCTGCCTGTTTTGACTTTTGCACTGGCTGAAATCAACAATTCCACCCACATAAAGCCCATTATTTATCAGGATAAAGAGTTGAGTTATATTACTGAAGATCAATCGAAAGGGGTAAAACAATTAGCCGAATCCATAAAGCAGGTATTGGGGAGGAATAAGGCTCAGCAAATTCCACACGATTCGGTTTTTATGAAGATTGATGAGGCGGCAAAATTGTTTAATGTGTTCGTTATTAAAACAAATGAAACCATTCCTTACAGTTCGGTATTTCTTCAGCTTGATTGTGCGTATTGGAATGCGGAAAAGGAAGCAGCGTTGCGAGGAAGTATGATAAAAAGGTAGTTACTGTGTAATGGCCGAAATAGTTGTTGTTTATTCAATGAGTTGGCTAGGGGACAAAATAGTAGGTGTTTATTTTCGCTATATCTTTCGAAATTAAGCATTAAATTTCACCTTTACATTATCTAGCAAAACGGAAGCGAGTTCTGAAGGAGAGCTACGTGGTTGAAGTTTATTTTCGTGAAAGTACGAACTATGGCATAGTTGTGTGAAATGATCGTTTCCGGAAATAATTATTACATCGAAATTTTCAGAAGTTACCGGCGAGCTGGTCTTACTGTTCGACGGCATTTAAGTCTGCTGCACCTAAAATCATGAATATTTTTCGTTGGCTAATGATTGAGGAGTTCATAAAATTAATTAGCCAGATTTGGGTAAATGAGATATTTTAAATAATTTTTACAGGGTTGGGGTAATGTTTCGTTAAGGAACCAACCATGGCATAATATTGTTGGTTGCCAGCCCACACACGCCAAAGCACCCCTTGCGCATATCAACAGTGTTAGCATAAAATTAGTACAGGGTAATAGCATTTGGGTGCAGCATATCACCTCACTGGTTGCTTCAAACAAGCTACAGAAACTAGGCTTGTAAAAACATTTTTTACACCATTTGGAAAAATACTTCTGGCCCAAAGGTGTTGGCTGAATCAAGTAGTTGAAATAAGGGGTTGATAGAATGGATGCCGAGCTTCTGATGTTTGGTACTATATCAACGTGTCTTTCCCTTTTTAGGTAGTTGCCAAATCAAATTCAACCTTCGGCGTCCCTTCTAACATCATCATCCCGAAATAGGGCGATTCTCCACCTTTTGCATCATCTAACAATTGTTTTACTTGAATACAGCGATGCTCTTTATCGTGGAACTTGACTAATAGCGTAGTATCATTATCCTCATTGGGCTTTCGGAATTGCTTGGTGAAATTGCCGGCATCAAACCTAAACCCTGAGTGGGTCTTTCCCGCCGGGAGGTGAAAAGTTAGTTTTTGTATAGCGCCACCCATGCTGGTGTCGCTTTCATAAAGGAACAGTTCAATGTTCTTGGCAAGTTTTTTCCGCTCCAAAAGGTTAGTTTCCTTTTTCGTAATGGCCTCCACCTCGTAATCCGGCCAAGCGCCAACGACCAGGGAATTTATCAAAAAACCAAATCGGTTCGCCTTGAGGAACAAGTTGTTGGTATCATATAATTCGAATAGTTGCTGCTCCACACCGTCATAAGTGTTGCCGATGGAAAAAGCCCCCAGAAGAAAAGCATTGATCCAGTTGGCATCCACGCAAAAACTGCGGATGCTTTCATTGGGCAACATTTTGCCGGATGGCACCAAATAGGAATAGGGGATGCCCTTCAATTTTTTCCAACCTTCCACTTTTTCCACAACCGTGGGCGGGAGCGGCTTAGTTTGTTTGATTTTTTGATGCTGAGGAATATGGTCAATGGATCGGCCACTGGTGCCCTGTCCTTTTTGAGCCACCAAAAGTGCAGTAGAGACTTCGTGTTTCCATTCAAAAAAAGCTTTGTGGAAAGCCTCGTCTTTCAGGGCGGTCAAGACGCCGAGTTCGTGTGCCACCTGATAGGAGCGGTCTGTGGGCGGTTGATAAGTTCCAGCGGGGAAATATTTTTTCGCACCTGTCCATTTTGTTTCGATGTTTTCGGAAAGGTTTGTTGTATTGTTTTTGGTAAGGAGCAGCGGCCTGGGGGCGGCCTGCAACGGGCCACGGTAACCTGTATAGCTGGTACCTTCTTTCAAAACAACGCCGCCTTGACGAACAAAATCATTGTCCACGGCGACCGGATAGGTGAGACTTCCTAATTTGCCCGGCAAATGCTGCAACAAGCCGTGGAAAGTGCCACCTGAAAATTTGTATTTTGACTTGTACAAATCGAAATTTGTCTGTTTGGGATAGAGCGTTCTCAAGGCTTCCTCAAATTCATCAGAGTTCTCGAACAAGGTATCCGTAAGTGTTTCAGGAAATGCCTCTCCGGTGGCCTGTTCACCCTGTTTACTGCCTTGTGGAATAAGGTAATTGGCCGTGTCGAAACAGAAAAACTCCCATTTGTAGAGGTAAGGAAAGGTCTTGTAACCTGCCTCTTCCTTGACGTGTTCCAACGAAAGGACATAAACAGTGTTGATGTGGCCGGGATTGGGCAAGCGGTTACAAAGCAGTACCGATTTTTCGTGTGGGCTACCGCCACCTTCTTCACTTTCTGCCCCGATGCGGCAATAGGAGAGATGCTTGAATTCATCGGGCTTCGGAAAAAAGTCGGTACAATACTTTTCCGTGATTTTCAGGAAATTTACCTCAGTGTTTGCGTAGCGGTCGGTCGCAGCAATTTCGACGAAAAGTTTGCCCGCATTTTTCTTTCCTTCTTCCAATTGCTTTTTTTCCTCTTCATCCACCATAAACAGCATCAACCAACTTTCATCGTTGCTGGTGGCCTTCACCCTTTTCCGTTCCCAAGGCAAGGAGACCCGGTTGAAAACGATGGACGGGACATCTGCCCTAAAGTCCCCCCGTATGCCCTCAACGGGATAGACATGGTGTACTATACCGGCTTCCAGCTCAAACTTGGGGCCGTCCACATAGAATGCTTGTTTATTGGAACTGAAAGATTCCGTTATACCCCCGGTAATATTCTGCGTAGTTTCTACGGAATAGTACCCGGCATGCAAAACAGGTATAAACGCAGAATGAAAGGTTATTTCGTTTGTGATTGCCATTGTCAATTAAAATTAAGCGTTGTGGAATGCCTTTATTAGTTCATTGGAAAAGGCCAATTGCGCTGACCAATCGAAACCATCAAATGGGGCGATGTCCCCGACCTGCCCCATCAGGGTATCGTTGAGGCTAGAGGCGGATATGGTTATTCCAGCCCCCAAAGTTGGTCTTTTTGCTGTGAGTTCGTAGCCACAGACTACGCCTTCTATCAGGTCTTTACCATTGCTCACAGGTATTTCCCCAGCACTGGTAGCGGGTTGCCACAAAGCGGCAGGGACGTTTTTGTAAACGGGTGTGAAGTCGAAATCATCTTTATTTGCACCGGTAATAGTGAAGACAACATCCGATTGAAACGAGCCATCTTGCAGTCCCATGGGTTTGATGCCTAGCTGTGAGGGCTTGCCATCTTTTTCTTTCAAAGGGACAAGTTCACCGTCTTTTGTCTTCACCGGGATTTGGGTATCCAGCACCAGTTTGACTTCATGCGGGTTGACGGTGGGAATATCCCTTTGCACGGAGTCTTGCACCAATCCACCTATCAAGCTTAGGCTGACCACTTTTTCGATGGGGGGCAGCAAGGATTCTTTAAACGCCTTCCATTCGATGGCCTTGATTTCTTTGCTGGCAGCCCCAAACTCAACCTCCACTTCAAAACTGACGAAGAAATGCAGCTTCAAATTTGCCTTTCCCGAAAAGTCAGGTCCCCAGATGGACATCCTGGCACTGGCGTCCAGGGAGAGGGAGTGGTCCACTGAAACAAATGAATACCCCACGTGGATGGTGCCTTTTAAATGGAAATCTGCCGATACTTCGCCCAAATACCGGAGCGGCTGCCAGAAGATGATAAAATCGGCATCCAGTTTCAAGTCAACTTCTATAGTGAGAATGCTTGCAGTGTAGTCAAAATGCCCGTGGAAATGCCCGCCCAACATGATTGCTTCGGGCGTTAGGGCAAAATAAGCACTGGCCGTAATAAAGAGGTTTTCGTTTACTTTCCAATCCAACTGCAGCGCCGGCACGGTCGGATAATAAGGTTTAGGATGGTACAATGGGCCGTAGCCTCCCAGCGTGAACACAAATTCGCCAGCCCTTGCCCCAGCCCAGTCGCCGTCTTTTTGGTCTTTCATAATGGCCAATAGGGCCATGCCCCCTTGCAGCTTTACATCCTGGTGCAAGATAAACGTGGTGGGTAGGAAACTTCCTCTGACCTCCACTACCCCCCGCTCCGGCAGGATGCGCACAGTGAACCCGATGCTGATGCGGATGAGCGGATTGGGCGCCCCCACCGGCATGATGGCATCCAGAATGCCCAGCACGCCAATTTCCAGTTCGTCGCCAAATTCCACCGTGAGCATCAAAAAGCCTGACAGGATCTTGAAGGACTCGAACTTGATGCCGGCAGCAAACCAGAAATTCCCTTCTTTAATGGGGATATAGCTGTCCAGCGATAGCATCATATCCTTCAAATCCGTAACGCTGAGTGCCGTACCAGAAGGTTTGAGCGCCGCTGCCGTGAGCGGGAAGATTCCAAAATCCTCAGGCTTCGGGAGGTTCAATCCCCGGTTGAAGCCCACTCCCAACGCCAGCCCGGTGACGAAGAGGAAAGGCGGCCCGCCCAACGGTGCGCCTAGGTATCCGTAAAGGAAGAAGGAATGGAAGGAATGCTTAAAATGACCTGCTGGCTCGTATTTCTTGACTTGGGAGTAGGCTCCCAAGGCCGTGATGGAGATTTGCTTGAACCCGATGCTGATACCGCCCTGGAAACCGAAGCTGCTTTCGATGATGGTTTTCTCGTCCGCATTTTCGGGCTTTTTTTCTTCGACTTTCATCAACAAGCCCGCCACCGTGAGCGGTATTTTGTCGTAACCGATGGCAATGCCGTCCAAATCGAATGAAGGCGCAAAGCGATCGAAGGGCGAGGCGACGCTGAAATTGATCAGTTCCAGCACCAACGGCCCCATAACGACCCCGCCGGTGAACTTCAGCCCGAATTTCCCGTCCATCATGGCCAACCCTATGCTTTCCACGAAGAGAGGGTAAGCATTCGGTTTTTCTGCGGGGCTGTGGCTGCTGGTGCTGCAACCGCAGGTGCTGTGGTCGCAGGTGCTGTGGCGGCTTGTGCAGGGGTGCCCGGCAAGGTTTTTCCGGCTGTTGAAGCGCCAGTTACACCTGCACTGGCAGGTTTGGCACCAAAGGAATGCGCCAATTTTACCACCAACCCAGGCAGGTGCAGCTCCGCAGCGAGGCTGACCCCTTTGCGGAAAGCGGGCGGGGGAACGGCTGCGGATGCTGTTGGTGCAGGGGTTGTTGCCAGTGGCCCATCTACCAAACCTTTGATGCCTTTTTCACCCAATTTGCCATCAATGACCGTTAGCGTGTCGGCGCTGATGTCCACCGTGCTGCCGACGATTCGCATGGATTCCAGGGTGATATCCGCTTTCCCGAGCAGCGGCCCGATGCCGGGGACTTGACCCAAATCCAAATTGCCACTAATTTCCAGTTCCAACCCGAACACGACGGTGGTTTTGGGAGGGGGAGAAGAAGGTGACGACGCAGCCACAGGGGCCTTCGGGAAATAAAATGCAATGAAAGCATTTTGGAGGCCCAGTTCGAGGTCGTCCGGAATGAAGGCATCTACCTCGCCGGGGGCGATTTCTTCGAGGAGGGAAGAGAGGTTGACCTTTGCATCGCTGGAGAGGGAGGCTATCAGGAATTTTCCGTCCTTGTCGCTCTCGAAATCAACGTCGAATTGATAGCCCGCCAGATAAATCCATGTGCTCAAATGAACCGCCCAAGTTGAGTTGCTGCCTGCTACGCTCGTCCCGGCAGTTTTGTTTTCATCTACGCCTGTTCCACCGGTTTTGCTGATGGCAACTTCCAAATGCAGTGTAAAATCTTTATCGTCGGAAAAAGGGAAAATGACATTGCCGGAAAATTTGAACTGGCTGTTTTCGCCTTGATGGTCGAAGGAGAGGTAGAGGTCATCGAGCGTCAGGTCTTTGATTTGTTCGGGGATGGCACTGTGCGGGGCACCGAATTTTTCGGCAAGCCCGGCGATGAGGTCGCCTACGGCAATGGGGTCGTTGATTTCTGCTTCGAAATGCCAGAGGGCTGGGGTGTCGGTGGCATCGTAAGCCGCCTCCAGTTGTATCATTGCCTCACTTTTATCGGGGCCAATGGGCAACTTGAGGTCGAGGTAAAGTTCCGCTTCCGCAAATTTTCGTTGAAACCAGTTGGCCCGAATTTCCAGGTTGCAGACTATAAGCACGTCTTTTATCAGTTCCCATTCCTCAGCATTTTTGACCTTGAACTCGATCTCTTCGCCGGGTATATCAGCATAGACGGACAGGTCAAAAGCCGTCAATGCTCGGGAAACGACATCGGCTGCAACCCCCATTCCCAAATGAGTCTTCAGTAATACTTGCAAGTTTTGTTTCCCATCGTTCGAAGGCATCAATTGCCCTGAAATAATTTGGTTGGGGTGCGAATAAGCTGCGTTCAATTTATAAACATCGAACAAACCCACCTCACCACCGACCCGCCAGCTTACA
>RDXD01000242.1 GCA_004292575.1 Bacteroidota bacterium | reverse complement strand
CAGGCGGTTGTTGGTAAGGCGCTGTAGCATATCGCCCACGTTTACCACAATTTGGCCGGGCAATGCGGTTACGGCCACCCATTGGCCCTGGTTGTTTAAAATTTGCAGCCCATCGGCACTGGCACCCACCAGCAGGGTAATGAGGTTGATGTCTTCGTGCTGCTCGGCACGGATGGCACTTGCAGGCTCAGCTGTGATGGGCGGATAGTGGATGGCCCGCAAAATGCTGTTGCCCTGGGTAATAAATGGGGTAAAATATTCTTGATCTAAGTGTAAAAACAGGGCTATGGCCTGTAGCAGTGCGGCCCCGCTGGCCTCAAAATGCTGATAGGCGGCGGTAAGTGTGGGCGAAAAGTGGGGCAGGTGCGTTACCAATACATTGTTGGGGTACTGCTCCTCGGGCGGCAGGCCAGCATTGTTAACTTGGCCAAACTGGAAAAACTCTTTTAAATCGGGGGCGTGGCTGCCCTTGGCATGCTCTTTGCCAAAGCTGGTGTAGCCGCGCTGGCCCGCCAAACCCGCTATTTCGTACAACTTTTTTTCGGCATCGGTCAAGGCAAAAAAGGCTTGCACATGGCTGTATAAATCGGCAATAAGCGCATCGGGGATGCCGTGGTTTTTTACGGCTACAAAGCCCACGGTTTCGTAAGCCTGGCCAAGGGCTTGCACAAAAGCCTGGCGCTCGTGGGGCTGGCCTTGGGTAAACTGCGCTAAATCTACACTGGGGATGCTCATGACAAAACGTGGTGTTTTTTTTGATGAATTTGTTGCCCAAATATACAGGGCGCTGCGGCTTTTGGGGAGTTTTGCACCGCAGGCTTCGCGGGTATGCTGTAAATTGCCCTGCCAAAACATTATAACTACTGCTTTATGCTGTATCGTAACACCTCTGAATGCCCACCGCCTCGGGTAACCCTCAGGGCAGTTGCCCGCTGCCGCCGCCAAATAAATGGCTTGGCTTATGCCATGGTGGCACTGCTGCTGGCGGCCTGCGGCGGCAGTAAATATGGTGCTTATGTGCCAGCCTACACCCCCCCGGCAGAGGCCGAAAGCCGGCCCAACTACAACCAATTGTACTACTGGGCGGCACACCCACTAAAGCACAGCCCGGCTGATAGCGTGCCAAAACCCTACCGCAACACCCAACGCGATACCAGCGTGGATGTATTTTTTGTGCACCCTACCATTTACTTAAGCGGCAAGGCCGTGGACAGTAACCGCCTGGCTACTGACTCCACAGAACAGCTGCGCTGGAACGCCAATGTAAACGATGCCGAGCTAAACGCCACCGTGGACTATAGTACCATGCTGCAACAGGCCTCGGCATTTAACCATTTTAGCGTGTATGCGCCGCGCTACAGGCAGGCCCATATACAGGCTTTTGCGCTGGATGCGGTGCGCAAAAAACCGTTTTTTGACACGGCCTATGCCGATGTGCGGGCCGCCTTTGTGTACTACTTAAAACACTACAACCGGGGCCGCAGGTTTGTAATAGCCAGCCATAGCCAGGGCACGCTGCACGCAGGCCGCCTTATGCAAGAGTTTATTGATGGCAAACCGCTGCAGCAGCAGTTGGTGGCGGCATACCTTATAGGCTTGCCCGTGCCCAGCGGCTACTTTAGCAGCTGTGCGCCTTGCTCTACAGCCGCCCAAAACCAATGCTTTGTAAGCTGGCGCACCTATAAAAAAGGTTACACGCCGGCTTATGTGGTGGCCGAGCCTTTTAAGGCCGTGGTGGTAAACCCGCTTAGCTGGACACTGGACAGCGTACTTGCACCCAAAGCTGCCAGCAAGGGTGCTGTGCTATACAATTTTAATAAGCCGCTACCCGCCAGTGTAAGCACCCAAATTGTGGGCAATGTGCTGTGGAGCAGTAAGCCACGCTTTTTTGGCAGCATATTTTTTACCCGCAAAAACTACCATATTGGGGATATTAACTTGTTTTGGGTAGATGTGCGGGAGAACCTGCGCACCCGTGTGGCGGCAAAACAATAGGATGGTTTTTTTTGGTGACGCCGCGGCATGCGCCGAGCGCCGCACCAGCCTTTGTGCAGTTGGCAGTTTTTGGGTTTTGGAGTGCCCTGCTTTTGATGCGTAGGTTGCTGTGGCACTGTGTGCTGCGCCCACTGAACGCCGGGCTAAATTGGGACTAACTGCGGTATAGTTGAAAGCGGTTGCCCCTGGGGCAAAAAGCAAAACAGCCCCGCATTTGCGGGACTGTTTTGACTGTTTCTTATGTGTTGAGGTTAAACGCGGTGTGCTAGGGGCGGCTAAACCACGGCCTAGCTACGCCCGTATGCCAGGCAGTTCCACTTAGGTGCAATGGGATGTGTTACTGCCCACGCCAAGTGGGACTTTTAACCCAGAGCAACCCGTACAAACTGTGTTACCTTAAGGTCGGCAGAAACCGACTTGAGGTGGTCGCCCACGGTTTTGCTGCTGTCTTTTACAAAAGGCTGGGCCAGTAGCGTGTTTTCTTTAAAAAACGCATTCAGCTTTCCTTCGGCAATTTTAGCAATCATTTCGTCGGGTTTGCCAGCCATTTTGGGGTCGAGCTTTATTTGCTCGGTTACAATGCTGCGTTCGCGTTCTACTGCATCGGCAGGTACGCTGGCAGGGTCAATGGCTACGGGGTTCATGGCAGCAATTTGCATGGCCAGGTCTTTGCCGGCTTCGGCAGCGGTAGCCGATAAACCTACCAATACGCCCATGCGGTATGCACCGTGGATGTAGCTGGCCACATAGTCGGCATCGATGCGCTGAAACTTGCTGATGCCAATTTTTTCGCCCATGGCGGCTACCTTATCGTTTATAAGCTCGGCTACTTTGGTGCCATTGGCTTCTGCTTCGGCCAGCTCTTCGGCACTGTGTACGTTGGATGCAATGGCCGCATCGGCTATGGTTTGTACAAATGCCACAAAATCGGCATTCTTACTTACAAAATCGGTTTCGCAGCTTATGCAAATGGCCATGCCGGTTTTGTTGTCGGCCGTGGTTTGTGCAATTATAACGCCTTCTTTGGCTTCGCGATCGCTACGCTTGGCAGCAATTTTTTGGCCTTGCTTGCGCAGCCAATCAATGGCGGCTTCAAAATCGCCGTTGGATTCGGTAAGGGCCTTGCGGCAATCCATCATGCCGGCACCGGTGGCCTGGCGTAAACTGTTGATATCGGCAGCGGTAATGGCTACTGTACTCATGGGTATAAAAATTGATTGTTTAAAAAAAAGTATTGACGCAGCTGGCCCAGGCGGGTGAGGCGGGCATGGCTGCAAAGAGAAAGAAAAAGCCACTGCAATTTGTCGATCAAAAAGCAGTGGCTTATTATGTTATTGTAAACTCACAAACTAGAATAACATGTTTAGGCTCACGGCTTAGCGCGGACCACCGCCACCACCAGCAGGCCTGCGGCCACCGCCGCCTGCATTGGGTATGCGGCGCTTAGGCGCACCGGGTCCACCGGCTGCTGGGGCACCGGCTGCTGCACCGGGTCCGCGGCCACGGCCACGTCCACCGGCACGATCGCCACGGTCGCGGCCATCGCCTGCTTCCATGTCAAAATTGGGGCTGTTTTCTACCGTATCTTCTTCTACTTCCTCATCTTTATTGGCTTGGCGCTCTGCCAATCCTTCGGCAATGGCTGCGGTTAGGTAGTTTAATATGATGGCAATGCTTTTGGTAGCATCGTCGTTAGCTGGGATGGCAAAATCAACTTTATTGGGATCGCAGTTGGTATCTACCATGCCCAAGGTGGCAATGCCCAAGCGCTTGGCTTCGGCCAGGGCAATGTGCTCGTGGCCAATATCCACCATAAACAAAGCAGCAGGTGTGCGGCCCATGTTGGCAATACCGCCCAATACCTTTTCCATCTTTTCTTTATCGCGGGTAAGGGTAAGGCGCTCTTTTTTGGTAATGCTGTCCAAAGTACCGTCGGTAAGCATTTTTTCGATGCTTTGCATCTTTTTTACGCTTTTGCGCACGGTGTTAAAGTTGGTAAGCATGCCACCCAGCCAGCGCTCGGTTACGTAGGGCATATTTACACGCTGTGCACATTCGGTTACAATTTCTTTGGCTTGCTTTTTGGTAGCCACAAACATGATTTTTTTGCCCGCTTTTGCCATCTGCTTTAGGGCAGCGGCGCTTTCTTGCAGGCCTTCAACGGTTTTGTTGAGGTCAATGATGTGGATGCCCTTTTTTTCGGCAAAAATGTAAGGCAACATTTTGGGGTTCCACTTCTTTTTGAGGTGGCCAAAGTGTACGCCAGCGTCGAGCAATTGCTGTTGGAGCGAAGTATTTTGTTCCATTTTGGATGATTTGAGGCCTTTTGAAGACCCGAACCTTGGTGGCAGGGACTTTGTGGGAGCCAACTGAAGAATGATAGATATGAATGTACGGCCTGGTAGTGTGGCCCCTGGGTGGCTGGCACCCAGGGGCCACACTGCCAAATTAACGTTTGCTGAACTGGAAGCTGCGTCGCGCCTTCGCCTTGCCGTACTTCTTGC
>RDXD01000241.1 GCA_004292575.1 Bacteroidota bacterium | reverse complement strand
TTCCTCTGTTTCGGGGCGGGGTATCAGCACGTGTTGGTTTACCCGGTAGGGGCGGTTTAAAAACCAAGCGCAGCCCAGCGCATATTGCAGCGGCATACCGGTTTCCAGCTGCTTTAGGGTGCTTTCCACAGTGTTGGCTTGCGCGGCACTTACCACCGGTTGGCTGCTGGCTAAGTGTGGTGCCCAGGGTAGGCCTAAGTGCTCAAGCACCATTTTGGCCATGGCCTTGGCCTCGGTGTTGCCATGTATGGGCGTTAGGCGGTCAAGCATTTGTTGGGCGCAGTGTTGTACAGTCATTTGGGGTCAAAGGTAAATTGCGGCAGGGCTTTTTGCGTTAGCAATACATTTGCGCTGCAATGAACCAAGAGTTTTACATGCATCGGTGCCTTCAGCTGGCCTTGTTGGGCCAGGGGCAGGTGGCTCCCAACCCCATGGTAGGGGCTGTGCTGGTGCACAACGGCGTTATTATTGGCGAGGGCTACCACCGCTTGTATGGCCAAGCCCATGCCGAGGTAAATTGTGTAAATGCCGTACTGCCACAGCACCGGCACTTGCTGTGTGAAAGCACCCTTTATGTAAGTTTAGAGCCTTGTGCGCACCATGGCAAAACCCCGCCTTGTGCAAACTTTATTGTGGCCCAGGGCATCAAAAGGGTTGTGGTGGGCTGCCGCGATGCATTTAGCATGGTAAATGGCAAGGGCATCGACATACTGCGCCAATCGGGCGTGACAGTTACCGAAGCTGTGCTTGAAGCCGAGTGCCGCCACATTAACCGGGCCTTTTTTTGCTACCATCAGCATCAGCGGCCTTATGTGGTACTAAAGTGGGCGCAAACCGCCAAAGGCATGGTGGCTTACGGCCATCAAACTGATGCCCAAGAGCGCCTGCACATTACCCACCCGCTTACCAATAGGCTGGTGCACGCCTGGCGTAGCCAGTTGGCTGCCATAGCGGTGGGTAGTCGCACAGCAATGCTTGATAATCCGCGGCTAAATGCGCGGTTTTGGCCGGGCCCCAACCCGCAACGCGTGCTGCTCGATGCACGGTTGCAAGTGCCCCAAGCCCACCACTTGTACCACGGCACGGTACCTACTTTGGTGTTTAATGAACAGCGCGGCGGCGTGGAGGGCAACGTGGAATTTATTAAACTATCGGGCCAAAACCACAACTTGAAGGCCGTGCTGGCTGCCCTGCACGCCCGCGGTATTCAAAGTTTACTGGTAGAGGGTGGCCCCACGCTACTGCAGGCCTTTATAAACCAGGGGGTTTGGGATGAGGCGCGGGTTATAACCAACCGAACCCTGCTGATAGAGCATGGCTTGCCGGCGCCAAGCCTAAGTGGGCAAATGCCAGTACATTGCAGCCGCATTGCAACCGACGACTTGGTAATTTATGAGCCAATGCCGTTTACTTAAGCTAAAGTATTTGGAAAACTAGCCTTAATAAACTTAACAGCTTGTGTCACCCCGTCGGGCTTGGTTGTTACAAAAAGCCGCGCTTTTTCTATAATCATGCCACCACTTCGTGGTTGTAGTAAGCCGGAAGTGCTGATAGTATTGTAGCCAGTAGAATTACTTTTCATGTCTAAACCCTGAAAGGGTGGTATTGTTTCCGCTTAAGTAAACGGCATTAATATATGAGCGACGATTATTTTAAAACCCTTGAAGGCCCCTCGCAGGAAGAGTTTAAAGACCGCGGCAGCCGTTTTATGGCGTTTGCCTTTCCCATTGCCGATGCGCCCGAGTTTAAAACAGAACTTAACAGGCTAAAAAAGCTGCATCCAAAAGCCGCTCACCATTGCTTTGCTTACCGCTTGGGTACCCTTGGTCACAACTTCCGTGCCGTTGACGACGGCGAGCCATCGGGCAGCGCAGGCAGGCCCATTTTAGGCCAAATTGATAGTCTTGGTATTACCAATGCCGCAGTGGTGGTGGTACGCTATTTTGGTGGCACGCTGCTGGGGGTTCCAGGCCTTATTCATGCCTATAAAACAGCTGCTGCCTGGGCCTTGCAAACCGCGCCTGTTGGGCTAAAAGCCATCGAATTACCCTATGCCATAGAGTGCAATTATGCGCAATTAAACGAAGTAATGACGGTACTTAAAGCTGCCAATTGTAGCATTGCAAATATTGAACAGGGTTTGTTTTGCCACCTACGCTGCGGCTTGCCCAAAAGCCATGCCAGCCATGTGCTGCACAAATTGAGCTGCCTCAGCGGGGTAGGGGCGGTACCTGCTTAGGGGTTTGCCACCGTCCATCACGCCAAACTACAACAGCTTTTCCAGAGCCTCTACTTCACTACGCAGGCTGGCGCAGCGGCAGATATACTTCCGCCATCATACATCTGGCACTTCCGCCACCATTGGTTTCAATGGTAAGCAAGCTGCTGTGCAAAATAGGGTTGTAAGCAGCCAGTTGTGCCACCTGCTCCGGCTTTAGGGCCTCAAATGCCTGGGTGGACATCACCAGTGCTTTTTGCTGTTGGTCATTTTGTACTTGCAGCATGTTGCCTGCAAACGCATTCATTTGTGCCAAACTAATTTCTACCACGGCTTTGCCACTCTGCACAATGGTGTTGTGTACCATGGTGCGCTCTGCCGGGTCGGCAATGGATTCAAGACAAATGACCACGTAACTGTCTGCCACACACATCATCACATTGGTATGATAAATCTGCCCACCCTGCTGGTCTAAAGCGGTAAAAGCGATGGCCTTATAGCCTTTTAGCGTACAAAATGTCTCCAACAAGGTAGTGTGGGTACGCGCCGATATGCAAGCGTAGGCCAGGTACTGTTGGCGGTCTAAAACCATGCTGCCTGTACCTTCAAGAAAAATAGCTTCATCTTCGTAGTGGGCTAGATTGGTGCTGTTGGCAACCACAAATTTATCGGCAATGGCTTGCAGCACATGCGCCTTGCGCTCTTGCCGCCGATTATGGGCATACATGGGGTATAGCACCACACTACCATCATGGTGAAACGATATCCAATTGTTTGGGAATATGGAGTCTGGCGTATGCGGCTCCGGTGTATCGTTCACCACAGTAACGTCTACGCCAAATTGTCTCAGTTTTACCACAAATGCATCAAACTCTTGCAACGCCATTTCCTGCGCATTACCGCTTGATGTATGCACCTGAAAAGCATTGTTTACCGCCGTTTCGGCATTGTAGCCAAAGCGTACTGGGCGTATCATCAGTAAATGTGAAGCAGCCATATTACACGTACAGTTTTCTTGGTGTTTTTAAAATAAAAAAATGGCAGAACCGCAGCCTATTGCGGGCCGCGCAGCAGTGGCATACTCATGCAGTGGAAGCCACCTCGCGCCCTTGATAGCTCCGCCGACGGCATTAATACAATGGTGTTTTCCATGGTTTGTGGATTTAGGGTACCCTTTTCGAAAGCCGCCAACAGTGCCTCGGCCGTAATGGCCGTAAAACCAGCTTTTTTAAAGGCTTCTACCGTTTTATCGTTGCGGTCGTAGCCCAATACCACGCCTTCTTTTAGGGCCAGCAGGTTGCAACTGTCCGTCCACTGCTCGCGGGCATCGTAGGGAAACTGATTATCGCCGCTAAAAACAAACTTTACATCCTCTTTTTTGCATCCTAAGTCGGTTACGCTAATGTCGAGCAGCAAATCTTCGAGGCTGTCAAAGTATATGGGCGTTGAAGTGTCTTTTTTCTTGAACTGCACAATCCGCAGTTTCTCTTCTTTTTTTAAGCCGCTTTCCAGCACTTTTTCCACATTATCCTCGTCCAAATGCTTCATGGTTTTTCTGCTAAAATTGCCCAACATCACCCACACATTTTTCTTCACCTGTGTAAACACGGTGTCAATGTGCATGTAATCCCTTTTCTTGGGAATTTTTACCACCGTAATTTTTTTCACCACTTTTTTCTCAAACAAAATGTTGATGGCCAGGTGGGCCGCCTCCCAACTGGTGCGTTCGCTTACGCCAATCAGCAGGTGGTCGGGGCTTACCACCATCACATCGCCACCTTCGAGGGTTACCTTGCGTTCGTCGCCCTCGCGGGGTAGTAAAAAGTGGTGGTGCGAATCTGGTATTTCAATGATGTTGGCGTGGTAAGCTTTAAACATGGGGTGGTTAAAAAATATGTACTTGGCCAACAGTGCTTCGCGGGTGCGGGCTTTTTTGGCGGGCTTATTCAGCAGCACATATTCGTTTATTACAATGCCAATATCGCGGGTAAAAATGAAGTTCGGAATTGGCGAAAAAATCATTTCATCTTCGTTTATTGACCCACTGATGAATACCTTGGATAGCAAAAGCGGGTTAAAAGATAGCAGACGCGACTGCATTTGATAGCTACAGCCTTCAATGGCACACACGCTGGCCACCAGCTTCATCTTAATATCATCGTGCACCAGTATTTGGCTCAGTAGCCACTGCAATTCAATTACTTTATCGGAGCGAAAAAAGTTTGCGTGCTCGGGCTTATAAAAAGCTCTTTTGTTGATCGGAGCATCCACTTCTTTGAGTTTTCCTTTG
>RDXD01000393.1 GCA_004292575.1 Bacteroidota bacterium | reverse complement strand
CACAGGTTATCGTACAGGGGTTGCTGGTAGTAAGCCGGCCAGCCGCTTACGTTGGGCACATCGCCCAGGTTTTGCTCCATGTTGGCGGCCTGCTCTCTAAAATAATTGAGGTGTCGGTAATACACCATGGTATTGATGGCCGGGGGCAATTTTACCTTAAACTCTCTAATGACACCCACCACAAAGTCGAGCGGGCCTTTAATCATGGCACCTTGTGTAAGCACGTCGAAAAAATGTTCGCTTTTAAAAAGCTGTTCCAGTACGGGCTTTATTTGATAGTTGGCATTGCGAAATGTGGCCGCCAATGGGGTAATGATGTTGTTTTCGACGCTGGCTGAGATGTCGCCAAATACAAAAAAGCGATAGAGCCGCCGGCACATGTATTTGGACACTTCTTCTTTGGCAAAAATCATGTTGAGCATGGCATCCAACTCCAGCTCGCCACCGTTGGCACTGTTTTGGCCCACAATAACGGTATTGTTGTAAAAGGACGAAAACTGCTTGTTGGCCACATCGTGGCGGCTAAGGGTGAAGTAAGCTGTGCCGTTGAGTACCCGCCAGCCTGTAAGCACCCGGGCGGCGGCTTTTACATCGGCCTCGGTATATTGGCTATTGGGGCCCTTGCCCAGCGTAAACAACTCTTGCAGCTCGCGGGCATAGTTTTCGTCGGGGGCATTTTTTTGATTATTTATGCCATTGAGATAGCCCAGCATGGCAGGGTTTAGCGTAACATCTTTGATGAGGGTTTTGAAATTGCCCAGGGCGTGCTGGCGCAGCAGCTGCAGGTAGCGGTAGGCATTAATGCCATTGCCTACGGTATCGAACTCAACGGCCACGTGGGTGGTCCAAAACAAAATCATTTTTTCTTCGATGCTGCGGGGCTGAGTTATCAAATTGTGTAGCCACCAGCTTTTGAGGCTTTGGGTGCGGCCACTGTTTACGCCGCCGGAAAGCGTGGGTGTATTTACCCAAGTTTTGCCAATTGCAACGCCCCAGTCGGGGTCGTTGGCAGTTGTTGTGGCATCGGGGGTGTAGTGCTTTAGGGGTTCGCCGGGGTTTGTATTCACCGTGTTAATCAGCATATCAATGGCCTGCACATAGGTCATGGGCGTAAAAAAGTCCACGTCTTCTTTTGGCGCGCCAAAGGTGAGGCGCTTCAACAGGTGCATCACTTCGCTTCTGGTCCACGAGCCGGTGTAAGGGGCCAACCCGCTGTTGGGCACTGGTATGTGTGGCGCAGGTGGGGCTTCTTGCTGACTCACCTTTTTTTTAGCGTCGCCTTTTTTTAAGGCATTGGGCAAAAGGGTGCTTACAAATGCTTTACGGTCCATACGCTTAGCTGTTTTTTTATTGATGATGGGGGTACAAGATGCCGTGGGCTTGTGGTGTGAACGTGTTGAGTGGTGCTGGTTTTATTGGGTACGGTTATTTTTTATTTGCGCTTTTAGTTGGTCTATTTCCTGCTGTTGTTTTTGGGCCAATGCTTTTAGTTCTTGCACGGCTTTTACCAGCGGCACCACCATTTCGGCGTAGGCTAAGCCATAAAGGCCATCGGGGGTGATTGGTGCGCTGACGCCGCTAAAGTTATACTGTAATTTTTGTGCGGCATCATACACTTCCTGTGCTATAAAGCCGGTGTAAGTTACCTGTTCTTTTTGAGCGTACTGGCTGGTGTTGGCTTTTTTGTAGCCGGCAATGGCATCCCATTTGTTAAGGTCGTAGTGGTAGGTTACCGGTCGTAGCAGCGTTATAAAATCCAACCCAGGTACATTTTCCCGTACATCGGTTTTTATGCGACCATCGCTGGGTGTGGTTAGGCTTACTGCCGCTTCGAGGCGGGTTACCGAACTGTTGCCAAGGCGCACCATATTGGAGCGATCAATAATGGCTCCTGCGCCAAGCGCGGTAGAATTTGAAAAGTTGGCGTTTACGTTGAGCGCATCGGCGCCACCGCCCACCATGGTATTGTTGCTGCCACTGAGAAAATTACCGCCTGCCAAAAACCCCAAGTGGGTGTTGTTGTTGCCACTGGTATGCAGCTGCGCGGCCTGATAACCCAGATAGGTATTGTTGGAGCCGGACAGGTTTGATGCCATGGCAAAATTGCCGACGGCGGTGTTTTGGCTGCCCGTGGTAAGTGCAAAACCTACCCGATAGCCAAGCGCCACGTTATCGCTGTTGACCGCCAGCCGTAGTGCTTCGCCGCCAATGGCCAAGTTGTTAAGTGCAATAACGGCTGACGCAAGTGTGCCAACGCCAATGGCTATGTTGTTGCTGCCATTAAAGTTGCGCACCAGCGTGTTGGCACCAATGGCAATATTTTCTGAGGCTAAGTTGGCCTCGAGGGCATTGGGGCCAATGCCCACATTGTTGCTGCCAGCCGTGTTGGTGTACAGTACCGAATCGCCCAGTGCCACGTTGCCTACGCCAGCATTTAGCTGCCGTAGTGCTTGGTACCCCATGGCGTTGTTGCCATTGCCTGCAATGGTGGCATTGGCCATACTGCCGTGTCCAAAAGCATTGTTGCGCTTGGTATTGTCGGGGTCAATAAATCCCGACGCGAGGTTGTTGGTACGAAAAACCAGCGCTGCACTGTTGACGGTACCAATAAAATTTGTGGTTGCGTTTATGCCGCTGTTTCCGCTAAGACCCCAACCACCTGATGTGGCAGTTGCTAAAGTGCGGCGCCTAAGCACACCAGTAGCGCTTACGGTAACCATGCTATCGGTATCGGCCCCGCTTTGCAGACCTTCTAAGCGCAGTGGGTTGGCAGCGGCCACCACATGCAAAACATGGCTTGGGCTGGGGGTGCCAATGCCAACGTTTTGGCCATGGCTTGTAGCGGCCAAAAGAACCAACAAAGCCGCAATGGATGTATTTTTCATGCGTAGGGGAAATAATGGTGCATTATAGCAATAAATTTGCCATATCACTACGCAAGACTGAAATTGTTAAAAAAAGTTTAATTGCGGCCGTGTATGCGCTATTACTTTTTAAGCAACTATTTTGTGCAGTAAGTTGCTTTAAGCGTAAAATTTCTAGTTTTCGATGCTTTCTTCGGCTTCGCCAGACGCATCTTCCGCACGCTTTGCGTTTACCAACGTAACCAGTACCTTATCAATACGGGCACCATCCATGTCCAATATTTCAAACTCGAAGCCACGCCACAGTAAGGTTTCGCCGGTGGTGGGTATTTTTTCTAACTGGTGAATAATAAAGCCTCCTACGGTGTCAAACTCTTGGGCATCGTCGAGCCAGTCTTCTTTTTCCAGCTTTACCATAAAATCGTAAAACGGCAACTGAGCATCCACTAAGAAACTACCGTCTTTGCGCTCTACTATTTCGTAATCATCATCACCCGCTTGTGGTATATCGCCCACAATGGCCTCTAAAATGTCGTTTAGCGTAATCATGCCCTGCAATGTGCCGTACTCGTCCACAATAAACGCACTGTGTATTTTGGTGGCCTTAAACTTTTCCATTAGTTGGTAGGCGGTATTGTTATCGGGCACAAAAACGGCGGGTCGCATAAAGGTGGCTAGCGGTGTTAACCGGTCGGCCAAAATCACGTCTTTAAGCTGTATAATGCCTTTGATGTTGTCAATTTGCCCATCGCAAAGCGGATAAACACTGTGCGGCATGGGTTGGGCCTTGGCATGCAAATCGCCCATATTGCTGTTGGCGCTTAGCCACACAATATCGCTTCGGTGTGTCATGAGGCTGGTAATGCTGCGGTCGCCCAAATGAAAAACACGTTCAATGATTTGCTGCTCGGTTTCATCAATTTCGCCACTAACGGCACCTTCCAGTACCATCGCCTTTATTTCTTCTTCGGTTACTAGGCTATCCTTAGATGGTTTTATGTTGAATAAATTGAAAATGACTTTGGTAACCTTATTGAGCAACCAAACCATGGGAAAAGCAAACTTAGAAAGCAGCAACATTGGTCTTGCTGCTGCAATGGCAATGCTTTCAGCCCGTAGCAGGCCTATGCGCTTGGGCACCAGTTCGCCAATAATAATGCTAAGAAAGGTAACTACTGCCACCACCAACGCTAACGAAATAGTATCGGCATAAGGCGCCAGCAAGGGTACCTTGCCAACAAGCGGCACCAAATACTGGCTAAATTTTTCGCCGGAATAAATACCCGTTAAAATGGCAACCAATGTGATGCCTATTTGCGCAGTAGAAAGAAAAATATCTGGATTTTCAGACAGGTCCAATGCCACCTTTGCATTGGTGTTTCCTTTGTTGGCCAGGTTTTCCAGCCGTGTTTTGCGTGCCGAAACCAATGCTATTTCGCTCATTACAAAAAGCGCATTAATAAGCATCAGCCCCAGCAAAATAAAGACCTCGGTCATTGATTGCAATAAGCTTTTAAAGGCGGCAAAGCTAGTGTATTTAACTGTAATACGGGTACTGGATGCTGCTACAGCCATTTTTTACACACCCGGCAGCTATCTTCGCGCCTCAAATTTTGCCCATGAATAAGCAAGTTAAGCGGGTGGCTATAATTGGAGCTGGCCCTGCGGGCCTAACGGCCGCCTATTTGTTGGGCAAAGCAGGCGGATTTAATGTACAGGTGTTTGAAAAAGATGCGCAGTACGTGGGTGGAATTTCTCGAACGGAGCACTATAAAGGTTATTACTTCGACATTGGCGGCCACCGTTTTTTTAGCAAAAGCCAAGAAGTTGAAGATTTTTGGACCGAAATCTTGGGCGACGAATTGCTGGAAAGGCCCCGAAGCAGCAGCATTTACTACAACCACAAGCTGTTTAGTTACCCGCTGGTGGCTGGTGAAGCGTTGCGGAAACTGGGTTTGTTGGAGGCTGGGCTTTGTGTACTAAGCTACTTGCAGAGTAGAATGTTTCCCATAAAAAACCCCGCCAATTTTGAAGAATGGGTAAGCAATCAGTTTGGCGGGCGCCTGTTTCGTATTTTTTTTAAAACCTACACGGAAAAAGTATGGGGAATTCCCTGCACGCAGATATCTGCAGACTGGGCTGCCCAACGCATAAAAGGCTTATCACTAAGCTCGGCCATTTGGAATGCTGTTTTTCCACGCCGGAAGCAACACAAGCAGGGCCCCATCATTAAAACACTTATTGATTCTTTTAGGTATCCTAAGTTTGGGCCGGGACAGATGTGGGAAACTTGCAAGGCAAAAGCGGAAGCATTAGGCGTAGTTGTTGGCATGAACCAGCCCATTACCCAGCTTTTTTATCACCAGGACAAGCATCAATGGCAAATAGGCCACCAGAACAGTTGGGTGGAAGGCGAGTTTGATTATGTTATTTGCAGTGCCCCTTTGCGGCAGTTGGTTGGGGGCATAAAAAACCCGCTTAGCCTGGCGGTACGCGACGCGGCTCAGGGGTTGGCATACCGCGATTTTATTACGGTGGTACTCATGTTAAAAGACCAGCATCGCTTTAATGAAAACTGGATTTACATACACGACCCTAACGTAAAGGTTGGGAGGGTGCAAAACTTTAAAAGCTGGAGCCCCTACATGGTGCCGGACAAAGAGATGGCGTGCTATGGACTGGAGTATTTTTGCTTTGAGGGCGATGGATTGTGGAATAGTAGCGATGCCGACTTGGTAGCCTTGGGTACCAGCGAAATGGTAACCTTGGGCCTAATAGATGGCGGCATGGTATTGGATAGTTATGTGGTGCGGCAGCCTAAGGCTTATCCGGTTTACAATCAAGAGTACCAGACGCATATTGAAACCATAAAAAGAGGATTGCAGCCCTTTGAAGGTTTAATTTTAACGGGTAGAAATGGCATGCACAAATACAATAACCAAGACCATAGTATGATGACCGCGATGCTAGCGGTGAAGAATATAGTGGCCGGCGAAATGAAATATGATTTATGGAAAGTAAATCAAGATGCCGAGTACCACGAAGACGGCGAACTGGCCAACGCTGGGGGACGAAGCATCCCTACATCGGTATAAAGCGGAGGATAGAACGGCCATTATTTTACGAAACCACATTAGAAACAACGTTTTATTATGCTCTCTATCCATTTGAAAAATCTTCGGTTTTTTGCTTATCACGGTCTGCACCCCGAAGAGAAAGTGTTGGGCAACAACTTTTTAGTAAATCTGCACCTGCACTATCAACCCGCAGCCGAATTGGTAACCGATATAAATGACACTATAAACTACGAGGTGCTGTTTAGTATGGTGCAGGCAAGCATGTTAACTCCCACTGCATTGCTTGAAACCCTGACCATGCAACTCTGCTACGATGTTATGGAGCGGTTTGATGAAGTGGACCAGATTTTTGTATCGGTGGAAAAGTGTAATCCTCCGATTGTGGGCTATGAAGGTGGGGTAGTGGTGAGTTTTCAATTGGCCCGACAACAAGAATAGAGGTGGTGTGAATATTGTGGAGCGCAGTGGCATGCCGCAGCAAACAGGTTCATTAAAGCTTTGACTGCTGGTGTTCTTTGGCGTTTTTAGGCAAGTTCTTTAACAAACCAACAGTACCAAAATTTGTTTATTTGTACTTTAGAGCATATCAAGATAAACTATGATGAAGCAATTTGGTGGATTTCTTTTGTTGTTGACTGTGGTAAGTCCGCTTGTAGCCCAAGACGTAGCCACACTAATGGAAGAGGGTAGGCGGCTAGAGCAAAAGTTTAAAGACGATGAAGCGTTGGCCAAGTACAAGCAGGCGCAGCTTATTGATCCCGCCAACTTGCTGGTGCAGGTGAAACTGGCGGAAACGTATTGCGCTTTGGGAAGCCGGCAAGCTGATGCTGCCGCCAAGGCCACATTTTATACACAGGCCAAAACCCATGCCGATGCTGCACTGCGGCTTGGTGCCGACGATGCCGATGCTAATTATATGGCTGCGGTGGTAGCAGGTAAGTTGACGGAAATTGAAACCAAGCGCGAAAACTTGGTAAAACAGGTTCGTCTTATTAAAGACTACGCCGACAAGGCATTGGCGGCTAGGCCCAATATGGGCAAGGCCATGCACGTGTTGGGCAAGTGGCACTATGAGATATTAGCCCTTTCTGCTGTAAAACGCGCAGCCATTAAAGTGCTTTATGGTGGCCTGCCAGAGGCTAACATTGATACTGCTATTGCATATTTTGAAAAAGCCAAAATGGCAGAACCCTATTATTGCCTCTTGTATTTAGACTTGGCCAAGGCTTACAATTACCGAAAGCTATACGAAAAGGCCATTAACAATTTACAACAGCTCTCTAAATTGCCAACCCGCCGTCAAGAGGATGTGGTTGTAAAAGCCGAAGGTGCCGCACTGTTGCAGACTTTACAATAGTTACACGACGGCAAAAATCCTCAGGGTTATATCTGCTTGTTTTTCCAATTGCCCCGCTGCATGTACCAAAAGCTTAGGGTAAACGTAGCTGTCCAATACAGCCATTCGCTGGCCCAGCCCCACACAATGCCAAGGCGCAGGGTGTGCAATACCAGCCATATGTAGAGTGTGTAGGCCACCAGCGTAACCAGCTCAATGGCCAAGTTAACTCTTGTATTGCCCGTGGCGGTTACGGCATTTAACCATACCACCGAAACCGATTGCATAATAAGTGCTAGTGAAACGATGCGCATTACAGGTTTGGCATCTGCAATAAACGCATCGCCTTGGCCATAAACACCCAAGAATAATTGCGGCACCGCATTGGCGAGGATAAAAATAATGGCGGCAAACATGGCGGCAAGTTTCGAAATTTTCCAAACCAATTCTATGACGCGGTGCTGTAGCCCCTGCCCAATAATATTGCTCACCATGGTGTTTGAAGTGGCCGCAAATGCCCACGCAAAGCACCCAAACAGTCCAAAAACGTTGCGCATGGCATTACTAATGGCCAATTCACGTGTGCCGTAATGCTCAATAAGCAAGTAAAAAAGTTCCCAGGTAATGATGCTTAGGGCATGCTGCACCATCAATGGCGTACTCTGCACCAACAGCAATTTGGCCTGTGGTGCATCAAGAGCCCCGCCTATGCCAGCCCGCAGTGTACGGGTAAGTTTTTTGCTGTAGGTTACGGCCATTACCACCATTAAGCCGGTTACTTCGGCAAAAATGCTGGCCCACGCTGCTCCGGTAAATCCCCATTGCGGTGCGCCAAAGTGGCCAAAAATGAGCGTGTAATCAAATAGAATGTTACTCCCCGTTTCGGCAAGCGTACCAAATACCAAATACTTACTGTTGTTTGTGCCCACCAGCAGCGCATTGCGCATTTGGAACAAATACAAAAACGGAAGCCCCCAAATGCGAATTTTTACAAAGGCAATGGCTTGTGTGCTTTTAGTAGGGTCGTGTATGGCGTACTGTAGCAGCGCAGCGCCAACGGTGTAGCTTATGGCAATGGCAAGGGCGGCCAACGCTATGGCCAAATATTGGCTTTGCACAAAAAGCGTTAAAATGTCTTGGGGTCGATTTTGGCCGGCCCGGCGGGCTATAAGGGCTTGCAAGCCATTGTTTAACCCGTAGCCCATTACTGCAAAAATGAGATAGTAAACGCCAGTAATACCCGCCACACCCAGCTCTTTTTCGCCCAACTGCCCCAAAAAAATATTGTTGGTGATGAAATTAATCTGCGGTACCAGTATGGCAGCAGTAATGGGAAGGGCAATCCGTAAAATTTGTCGGTTGCTGATGGTGAGTGCTAAGTTTTCCGTTGGTGTAGGCCTAGTCATTTTGGGTGGAAAGGTGCAACGTTAAGCATTTGGGCCGCGTTGGCTGCTGCATAACACTTTTTAGCCCTGATTTTTTGGTGTTTTGCGTTCAGCTTTCTTGCCTCCTAATTTGGCGGTGTGCATCTGGTGACAACCCACACCTCGCTCTTGTAGCAAAAATGGCGACAGGTACGGTGATTGCGATCTATAGCGTTTTTTCCATAGGGAAAGCAGCCAATGCCCACTTGAGCAGTGGTTAGGCCAGGCATGCAGCATTATTAGGTGTTGTCTGACTGGTGATGGTTTTTGCTTCGGAGCAATTCGGTTTAAGCATAACGGCTTCCCAAGACCAATTTTAAACATCAGAAACTTAAAGTGGCCGGTATTCCTGAAAATGGACAAGACGCTTTTCTTTTAGCAAATGCAGATAGCAAGACCCAAGCGGTACGGCCGGGAGTGAAATATTTTGTTTGCCAGCATTTAGCTCTACATTCTCGATGGCCATTGCCAGAGGGTTGCCATTGGCATCATCAATACGCAGCGTGTACTGCCCTGGTTCGGTTATTTTTATTGTGGCGGTGTGGTTACTGTTGTCAACAGATGAAATTCTTGCATAAGGGAAACGTTTGCCATTTTCGGCAGGAATGTGCAGGCGGTCAACCTCAATTACATCGCGAATTGTGCTTAAACTTAATGGCACCCCCCCATTGCCACAGGGACCAATGTAGGCCCTAAAAACGTTGTCGCGGCGCACCTCGAAGCCCGGTTGCAGGGTTACGCTTTCAATACCTTTCATGGCCACATCGGTACCTGCGCCGCTGGTCATGGTGGCTGTGGATCTTACTTCGGGGTATTCGTAAAACCGCTTCCCCGACAGGCTTCCGCCTACATTTAAGGTGCCCGACGCTGGGCAAATGGAATAGAAGTCCGCCTGCCAGTTGCCGCGGCCGTAGGTGGTGGCGATTAATGAATTGTCCGAATTGTTTACCATTAACTCCGATACCGGGCACCTTGGCAAACCGTTGAGGAAAGGCTGCCAATCAGATTCGCCTGATGGCCGCACAAATACGCCAACATCAGTGCCCACATAAACCGAATTGTTTTCATCAACTGTAATAGAATGGCAAGCCAAATTAGGCAGACTACCGCTTCTGTTGGTCCACGTGCGGCCACTATCGTTGCTGCTAAACACTTTTCGGCCATCGGTGTATCCACCAAAGCTGGCCCAAATAACTGTTGAGTTACTTACCGTGGCCTCAACGTCGGTTAGCGTAACGCCGGTTGGGTAATTGGTGTTGCCACTAATGGTAGTCCAGGTATCACCCTTGTCGTCGCTGCGCCATAGTGTACTTCCATTGCTGGCATATACACGATTGCTGTTGCTTTGGCAGGTTGTAAGCACCCGGTTTCCTGCCGGGGTGGTTTCAGTAGTCCAAGTGGCACCCCGGTTTGTGCTACGATACACATTGTTGGCGTCTCCTGCCAAAATATCATCATCATCAGCAAAGCTGCGGGCTAAGCTGGGGAAAAAGTCGCAATCTGTTGGGGTGCGGCCCGTGCTGGTGAGGCCGCCATCGGTGGTGTGTACAATGGCCGAGTTCCAGCTTACCACCATGTCAAGCGGGTTGTCTTGGTGAATCACGGCGTCGTAGCCATCGGCGCCCTGAATGTGGCGGTAGGTGTTACTGCTTGTGTTGCGGTGATTTACGCCATTGTCTTGTGTGCCACAAGCCATTATTGATGCATTGGCTTCGTACCAATCGGCATGATAGGTTGCCAAAATGTGTAAGTTTCCGCTCAGAAAGGTCCAGCTGGCACCATCGTTTGTGCTACGGCCCACACCACCATCGGTACAGGCATACAAAAAACCATTTAGCGGGTTATAGGTAAGATTGTGTACGTCGGCATGCACATAGTCGCCCTTGGGTGCGTCATCGGTATCATTAAACCACTGTGTTTCAGGTGTTAGAGTAGTACCACCATCTGTACTGCGCCAAATGTTAATGCCGGCGGTAAGCACGGTATTGGCATTGTCCGGGTCGGCCTCAGCAGCCAAATCGTATAGCGTTTGGTGCCTGGCGTCGTCACCTGCTGTAGGGTAGCCCAAAACGTTGGGTGTGGTGGCGCGGTTAGTAAAGTCAACGCCGCTATTGGTGCTTCGGTAAAGGCCCCTAAAGCTGCCAACACCCGCAGCGGGCCCAGCCAAAATATAAACATAATTACTGTTGGCGGCGGTAACTGCAATGGCCATGCGCTGTGCATTGGTGGGTAGGCCGGTTATGCCTGTGTTACTCCAGGTTGCTCCGCCATCGGTGCTTCGGTAAAGGGGATTGGAAATTATACCGCTAGTGGAGCGCCTTACCGCATACATGGTGTTGGGGCTACCCGGCTTAAACTCAATATCTGTAAAGTCGCTATCGGTTTCTACTTCGGTCCAACTGCTTCCGCCGTTTGTGGTGCGGTATATACCGGCTGTAGTAGCTGCAAACAGGGTATTGCTGTTGGTGGGGTGTTGTATCAGTTTATAACCATAGTACGTTGTGCCAGCGTTGGGTAGGTTGCCGGTTAGGCTCCAAGTAGCACCGCCAGTGGTGCTTTTTAACACCCCCACCGATTTTTGGTCGTATCCGTAAGAAGTGATGAGGTTGCCGTGGCTTACGTCGCCATCGCCGGTAAGTGCGTAAATGGTGTTGGCGTTGTTCCAATCTACCACCAGTCCACTAATACCACAGCTGGGCAGGTCGTCGGTTAGCACGCCCCAAGTTGTTCCACCATCGGTAGTGCGCCAAATGCCGCCTTGGGGCAAACCAATGTACATGGTGTTGGCCACCGTTGGGTGAAAAGCAATACAGTTTACACGCCCATAGCCACTGTTCCAGCCTTCCCCGTAGCGGGTAATGGTTGTAGGCCCAAAGTTGAGCCAGTTACCGTACGATGAGTTTTGTTGAATGCCGTCGGTGAAGTATTGGGGCTTTGCTTTTTTGTACTGCTCCCAATTGTTCCAAATGGTTTGGGTAACATTGTTAGGAATGGTGCCATCGGCGTTCAACCGATTGATGTAAAAATTTTCGAATCGTTTCCAGTGCACGTAGGGGCTCTCATGTTCGCGTTCCCCACGGGCAGCTTTCTCAGTATCGGTTTTTCTGCCAAAATTATAATAGGTATCCACCGCTTTCATAATATCAGCAAAGCGGGTTTTGCCCGCCAACTGCTGCTGTAGGGCTGGGGGAATGTCTTGGGAAAAACCGTTAACTGCAAATCCCAAGGCCATTATCACTAAAAGTGAATTGATACTTTTACGCAAATTATTCATATTAGCAGAATATTAAACGCTGCCATGAGCATGCACACGGCGCAGACCATAAAAAAAAGTTGAGTTGATGAACTAGTGGGGCTTTTCGCGCAAGCCTACTTTTTCTCTATTTGGTCTAGCCTCGCCTTTAAGGCTTTGTTTTCGGCGTTTAGGGTAAAGACATGCCTATAAAGCTCCTCCACCTTTTCCAACATTCTTTTTTGCAAATCGCCCAAGGCTATACCATTGCTGGCTTGCACATCTGCCGCCGAGGGAATGCCCGGCAAGTGTTTTTGCTGCATCACTTGGCGCTCAAGTACGTCAAGGTTTTCAAGCGTATAGCCGGGTTCAAACACGTAGTCGGGCCAGGCCGTTGATAGCTGAACTTTCAGCTCCTCGCACATTATTTTGCCATCTACGCTCAGCGAGTAACCCACAGCCCGTTGGCTAGCCGCCGATCCAATAAGCATGTTTCCCGATACATGCAGGTCGGCATTGGGTTTGTTTACAAAAAAGCCCACACTTCCCTGTGTGCTTTGAAGGAAGAAAGATGGCGGATTAAAAATGATATCTTTTGCCGGCGTAGGTGCGGGGCAAGGCGAACCAATAAAACAAATGGGCGTAAAGCCGTAAGCCGAAGTATATATAATTGAGGTATCGGTGGAATACACAGATCCTGTAAAATCGGTGTTGCGGTAATAATTTACAAAACTGCCAGTAGATGAAATGGCTACCCGTGCCGTTGATGTATTTACGACATCCCCAAAACTGAGGTTGCCATTCTTGGCATCAAACCGCAGTTTCCAACCTGCCCCCAACTGCCCCCACATGCCCATTCTAATGCTGTCTGCCATGCCAAAAAAAGCCGTATTTGAGCCATTGCGGTAGTCATCCATCCAAAATCCAGCTGCATCGTTCGGATTGGTAGAACTTGCTCTTATTCTTGCCCTACCAGTAACGTCTAGTCGGAAAGCAGGATTGGTGTTCCCAATACCTACATTTTGGCCAATTACTTCGGCTGCTAAAAACGCTAAAATGAGTAGTGAAAAAATTGTCTTCATGGTGTGTTGTGATTAATTGAACCAATAATTGGCTAAAGTAACACATCAAGGCCTCACTTGCAAGCATTTTGTTAAAAAAAGTTTATAAGCTGTGTGAATGGATAGTGGCGGCAAACTGGCTGCTTATGCCCGAAATTTTTGTGCCGGATTGGTAAGTATAAAAACCTTCGCCCGTTTTTACACCCAACTTACCAGCGGCCACCATGTTGCTAAGCAGTACACAGGGGGCGTATTTCGCATTGCCGAATCCTTGATGCAGTACCCGCAAAATGGCCAAACAAACGTCGAGCCCAATAAAATCGGCCAGCTGCAAAGGCCCCATGGGGTGTGCCATCCCGAGCTTCATTACCGTATCAATGGCTTGTACATTTGCCACACCCTCGTGCAGCGCACCAATGGCTTCATTTATCATGGGCATTAAAATGCGGTTGGCCACAAAGCCCGGATAATCGTTTACAATGCAAGGCGTTTTCTGCAGCTGCTCACAGGTAGCCACCACTGTAGCTGTAGTAGCTTGGCTGGTATTGTATCCATTTATTACTTCCACCAGTTTCATTACCGGCACAGGATTCATAAAATGCATACCTATTACCTGCCCAGCACGCTTGGTGGCGGCAGCAATTTTGGTAATGGAGATGGATGAAGTATTGGTGGCTAAAATGGCGTGCAGCGGCGCAGCGGCATCCATTTGTTTAAAGATATCAAGTTTGATGGTTTCGTTTTCGGTAGCGGCTTCCACCACCAAATCGGCCTGCGCCACACCTTGCATTAGGCTTGTGGTGGTGCTCAAGCAATTCAGCAGGTTGGTTTTTTCGGTTTCGGTCAGCAGTCCCTTAGCCATTTGCCGGGCTATGTTTTGGGCAATGGTAGCCTGTGCCCGCTCCAGCTGTTCGGGGTTTACGTCTATCAACACGGTTTTAAAGCTGGCTTGCGCAAACACATGGGCTATACCGTTGCCCATGGTGCCGGCCCCTACTACCGCTACTGTTTTAATCATATTATCTTGGTTTTTTGAGAAACGAAGTTAAGGTGGCATCGAAGTAGCAAGTGTTGATATTTTGCAGTTTTTAACCGGTATAAAACCAAGTCGTCAGTTCGACCGAGTCATCAACGATGTTTGTTAAAAAAAAATGTTTTTGTAATTTTGAACAACCGGACTGCTTTACTTTGTTAAGTCTTTGTTTTTGCTTTTTTACCAAACTACACGGTGTATGGTGCCATTTTTACGATATTCAGTTTTGCTGATGCTTTTGCTTGGGTACACCATGGGCGTAGCTGCGCAAAAAGATTCGGTGGTGCAATTGTATGGTGTGGTTATGACCGCCGATAGCCTTGAGGGATTGGAAGGTGTAAGCGTGAGCATTGTGGGGAAGGGTAGGGGTACCATCAGTAATTATCAAGGCGTGTTTAGTATAGCTGCGCTAAAAGGCGATGAAGTTGAGTTTTCCTACATCGGGTTTAAATCAAAGCGGGTTGTAATACCTAGGACGCTCGAAGGCACCGAGTTTAGTGTGATACAGTTGCTCACGAGTGATGATAACTATCTGCCCGCGACCGTTATTCGACCTAAACCAAGCCGCCAGCAATTTGAACGCGATTTTTTAAACAGCCAGGTTCCGAACGATGAGTACGAGCTGGCGCGGCAGAATACCGAGCAGAATAAGCGCTTAGCCATGATGCGCATACTGCCCAACGATGGCCGCGAGGCAGTAAACTATGCGCTGCGACAAACTGCCAACAGGGCTACCTATGCTGGTCAGTTGCCTCCACAAAACATTCTTAATCCTTTTGCCTGGCAGCAATTTATAAAGGCTTGGAAACGAGGCGACTTTAAAAGCAAGCGATGACGCTATGAAGACCGCTGGCTCGACGGCGGCGCGGCGGCATGCCATCTTTTGCGTTGTGCAGTGTAAAAACTCTCTGCCAATCACGATTTAGTGCGGCGAAGTTTGTTTAGATGTTTCGCTTTCCAATACCATGGTTTGTGCCACTGTAGCCTCTACCCCTATTTGCAATAGAAGTTAAGTCCTAACCAGGTTTCCAATCCGTGAGAGCAGCAGATGTTCGTTGCAGTGTTTTTTGAAGGCTCTATTCCGTTGTACCCAATATAGCATCAATCTTTTCCAATGTTTCGAGGTCAAACGGCAAATTGTTTAGTGCATCTATGTTGTCGTCGAGCTGTTGTACGCTGCTGGCCCCCACCAACACAGAGGTAATGGTAGGGGTACGCAGTAGCCAGGCAATGGCCATTTGCGCCAAGGTTTGCTGCCTAGCATGCGCAATGGCATCCAGTTGTTTTATTTTGCTTAATAATTGAGGTTCCAACGCTGCGCTGTCAATGGCCCCATTTGACAGGCCACGGCCCACCCGCGAGCCTACGGGCACAGCACCCAGGTATTTTGAAGTAAGCAGGCCCTGCGCCAATGGCGAAAATGCAATGCATCCAATCCCCTCTTGGTCTAAAACCTGCAGCAGGCCTTCCTCGGGCTGGCGCGCTAACATGGAGTACTTAGGTTGGTGAATAAGACACGGTGTTCCCAACTGCTTCAAAATGGCTGCCGCAGCTGTTGTTTGGGCGGGCGAATAGCTGGATATGCCAACATATAACGCCTTGCCTTGCCGCACCATTAGGTCAAGGGTTTGCATGGTTTCTTCTAGCGGCGTATTTGGGTCGGGCCTATGGCTGTAAAAAATATCCACATATTCTAAGCCCATGCGCTTCAGGCTTTGGTGCAGGCTGGCCATCAAGTGTTTTTTTGAACCCCATTCGCCATAAGGCCCAGGCCACATGCCATAACCGGCTTTCGACGAAATTACCATTTCATCGCGGTGTGTATGTAGTCCTTCGCGAAGCATCTTGCCAAAGTTGCGTTCGGCCTCGCCGGCCGGAGGGCCGTAATTGTTGGCCAAATCGAAATGTGTAATGCCACGGTCGAAGGCCCGATGCACCATTTGTACCATGGTGCCATATTGATCTACGGCACCAAAGTTGTGCCAGAAGCCCAGCGAAATGGCTGGCAGCAAAAGTCCACTGTTTCCACAGCGGTTATACTTCATTTGGCTGTAGCGGTTGGTATTGGGGGTGTACATAAATGTATGTGGTTATCGGTGTTTAAGTGCCAAAACGCAGTTGAAGATAGTGAGCCAACACATGCAAATCCATAATCGCCGCTCCGACCTGCATAAAAACCCCTTCGGACGAGAAATGCGTAAGGCAAAATGTGATGGCCTAAAGTGAATTGAAAACTGGTGTGGTAATTTAAAGATCAAAGTTATGTTGCGGTGTTTCTACAACAGGCCTTTTTATGTTGCGTTTTCTAGGTTGAGTGGAGCGGCCACTGGATAGCATGATTTTTATGTTTTGTAGCCCCACCACAGCAGCCCCATTTTTTACGGTCAAAAGTGCGGGCTTGTGCCTAGGGTCAAATATAGAATCTGATTATGGAAAATGCATTATCGCAACGCTTCAACAGGGCCAAGTTGTTTTAGGGCCAACTGCAATTCTTGCGCAGTTTTAAAACCGGTAAGCACTTTTCCGCTGCCAACAGCGGGTAAAATGGCGGTAGATGGAAAAGTGATGTTGCCATTGAGTAGTTTAGCGGTAAGCATATTAATCTTGTAGCGCGGGTTATACTCAAATGTTTCGCCCGCCCAACTGATGGGCGTTTTTAGTTCGGCATCAAATTTTATGGCATAATAGTGCCTGTTCACATATGCTACCACCGAGTCGTTTACCCAGGTCGTAGCATCCATTTGCTTGCAATACACACACCACTTGGTAAATACTTTTACCACAACGGGGCGCTCCTGGGTAAGCTGTCGCCGCTCCATTTCGGCAATTGAAAGCCATAAAATGGTGGGTTTTTGTTTTTTACCCTTACCCGACAGCAAGCCGAGAGCAAGTACTAAAATCAACAACTGTTTTAAAATATTAACCATTTGCATTGGCAAGTGTTACTTTGGCAAATGTAACTGATGGACATGCATAAAATAGTGGTGGCGGTAACGGGAGCCAGTGGCTCTGTTTACGCGGCATTGTTACTCAAAAAATTGTTGTTGCTGCGCAACCAGGTAAGTCATGTTGGCTTGTTGTTGAGCAAAAATGCAAAAGCAGTTTGGCAGCACGAGTTGGGCAATACCGATTTCGAGGCCTTTGATAGCAGCGGTATGATTAAGTTGTACGATAAATACGATTTTTCTGCGCCTTTTGCATCGGGATCGGGGCAGTACCAAACCATGCTGGTGGTGCCTTGTAGCATGGGTGCTTTGGGCCGTATAGCCAATGGCATAAGCGATGACCTAGTAAGCCGTGCAGCCGACGTAATCTTAAAAGAGCGTAGGCGTCTTATTTTGGCCGTTCGCGAAACACCATATAACCTTATTCATTTAAAAAATATGGAAACTGTAACCTTGGCTGGTGGCATTATTTGCCCTTGTACGCCTTCGTTTTACAGTGTTCCAAAAACCATCGAAGAAGTGGCAGCCACTGTAGTTGACCGATTGATTGACCTGGCAGGGCTAAAGCAAGAAAGCTACCGATGGGGCGGTGATTCTGCCTAAGTAATGCTGAACGTTTTCGGGGTTGTGAAAGCGCTAAAATCAAGTCGTAGTATTTAGCGCAAGCAGTGGACTGTGGTTTCTGAATAGTCGGGAGTTTTTTTGGGGCCCAGCAAATGCAAGAGTAGGAACAGAGGAACTTTCAGAGCCCGCAGGTTTGTTTGGCTACTTGCCGCCAACTTAGCGGGGTATTAAATTTTTATTTTTTTTAAATAAGCTGCGTTATCGGCGGTTGATTTCAGCGGGGTGGTGCCAGTGTAAGCCTCTTGCTCTACAATCAGGTACTCCATGCCCATTTTGGTGGCTTTTTGCAGAATGGTTGCATAGTCAATTTTTCCAGTACCCAGTGTTACCGATTCCGGCTTTGGGTCATTCCCGGTGCCCATGCCGCGGTCTTTTATATGGCAGAGGCGGTAGCGGTTGGGGTGTTTTTCCATGCTGGCTATGGGATCTTGCCCGGCTGTTACCACCCAGTACATATCCATTTCAAAATCAACCAATTTGGGGTCCGTGCCCGCCAATAACACATCCTGTGGTATTTGTCCATCCAAGGCTGTAAAGCTGTAATCGTGGTTGTGGTATGCAAATTTAAGCCCATGCTTTTGGCACACTTTGCCCGCTTCGGTAAAGCTTTCGGCAAAGCGTTTGTAATCGTCTATGCTTTTTTGCGCACCAATGTAAGGGCATATTAGGTATTTCAAACCCACCTCAGCCGCTTCTGCGGCTTTTATATCTAAGTCTTTATCCCAGGCGCAATGGCTCGATACCACATCTAGTCCCAAGTCATTTGTAAACTGTTTAAAATCTTTTGGTCCCATGCCCCACCACATACCTTCGGGGCCTTCGTAACTTTCAATTTGGGTGTAACCAAAACTGGCTACTTCTTTAAGTATGTTTTTGGCGTTGCCGGGTAGCACGTCGCGCAGGGTGTACAATTGTATTCCAAAAGCTGAAGGCTTTGCCGTGGTGCAGCCAGCCTGTCCGGCCAAAAATAGGCCGGTTCCGGCAAGGGCGGTCTGTTGTATAAAAGTGCGTCGGTGCATGTGCTGGTTATTTTTTTGTGGGTTTTAACTATGTTTCTAATCGGGTTCTCGTTCTTAGGTTGCCCAGGCTCTATCCCCTTTTTTATAGGGCAAATTTCCATCGTACTTTCCGGGCACTTGTATATACCGCAAAGCTTTTGTGGCCCCTTCTTCGCTGGTAAAAAAGCCCAATACGGCAGCCTGCTTCATCATTCTAAAATAATGTTCGGGTGCGTCCCCGGCTTTTTTATCATGGTGGTCCTTTTGAAGTTTGTCCAATTCCGTCAATAGTTCGGTACGCTGTGGAGCGGTTAGCTTTAAAAACGACGCACCAAACTTTTTGCTGGCCTGCGCGTCCACATCTTTTAGGCCTGCTAAAAAAATGGCTTGGTCGGCGGGGGTATAGCAATCCAGCACAAAAATGCTCATAAAGTCGCCCACTTTGGCATCTTTAGCCCCGGGTGTACTTGTTTTTGGCAAAATGGTTTCAGCTATTTCCATCATTAAATCTACTTGGCTTTGGGTAAATAGCTTATTTACCGCTTGGTCTGTTTTACACCCTTGCAGGCTAAAAATGCTACCACCCACTATGGTGCCGCCGAGCATTAAACTCACATTTTGCAGCAGTTCTCTTCTGTTCATGATGATGATGATGATGTTGGTACGAATTAAATAATAGTAAAATGTATTTATAGCTTTTTTTACGTGGGGCTAATGGATTAAAGATTGCCTTTTTTTAGTGCTTCTACGGCAAAATTAACTGCACGTGCCGTTAAGGCCATATAGGTAAGCGATGGATTTACGCAGCTGGCACTTGTCATGCAGGCACCGTCGGTTACAAATACGTTTTGCGCATCCCATACTTGGTTATTGCCATTAAGCACGCTGGTTTTGGGGTCTTTTCCCATGCGTGCCGTTCCCATTTCGTGTATGCCCATAGCCATCCAATAGCCAGCATCGTAAGTGTTCACATTTTTTACGCCTGCGGCTTCCAGCATTTCTGCAGCATCGTTCATCATATCAATCCGCATGTTTTTCTCATTTTCTTTTATTTCGGCGTCCACAGCCAAAATGGGCAGGCCCCATTTGTCTTGCTTGGTTTTATCGAGGTAAATACGGTTGCTGTGGTATGGTAGTATTTCGCCAAAACCCGTGATTCCGATACTCCAGGTGCCAGGCTCGCTTAGTGCTGCTTTAAAATCGGCGCCAATATTTAGCTCTGCCACATCTCGGCTCCAGCCATCGCGGTTGGCACCCCCCTGATAGCCAAAGCCACGCAAGTAGTTGCGCGCCGGCTGTCCTGGCACATTGCGGTACCGGGGCACGTACACGCCATTGGGTCGGCGTCCGAAATAATACTTGTCGTCAAAGCCATCTACTTGACCGCCGGCCCCAGCCCTAAAGTGGTGATCCATTAAGTTGTGGCCCAATTCGCCGCTGCTGCTGCCCATCCCATCGGGCCAAATGTCTGTGGCACTGTTCATAAGTACCCAAGTACTGTTCATGGCGCTGGCGCACAAAAACACCACTTTGGCAAAATATTGGTAGGTCTTTTTGGTTTCTGCATCCACAATTTCTACACCCGTGGCTTTTTTGGTATCCTTATCGTAAAGCACTTTGGTTACAATGCTCATGGGGCGTAGCGTTAGTTTACCTGTGGCCATAGCCGCAGGCAACGTGGCCGATTGGGTGCTGAAGTACGCCCCAAATGGGCAGCCACGCCAGCATAAGTTGCGGTATTGGCAGGCGGTACGGTTGTTGTGCGGTGCGGTAAGGTTGGCACTTCTGCCTATGGTCATTAGCCGCGTGCCTTTAAAGTGCGCTTTTATGCGGGCTGCCACATCTTTTTCTACTACGTTCATTTCCATGGCGGGTAAATACTCGCCATCGGGCAGATAAGGCCAGCCATCTTTATTGCCATTAATGCCAGCAAACTTTTCGGCGTAGCTGTACCATGGGGCAAGGTCGTTGTAGCGTATAGGCCAATCCACACCAAAGCCGTCTTTGGCATTTGCTTCAAAATCAATTGGGGCGTGCCTGTAGCTCTGCCTTCCCCATGTAAGCGACCGGCCACCCACTTGATAGCCGCGGAACCAGTCAAAGCGCTTAACCTCGGTATAGGGGCTTTCTTTTTCGTTGGCCCAAAAGCCAAATGTTGATTCATTTAATGGGTAGTCGCGGTTCAGCACAGGGTAGTCGGCTATCATTTGCTGCGTTTTTCTATCGCGGTGCGGAAAGTCCCAGGGGTGCTTATTGGCGTTTACATAATCTTTTACGTGCTCAATGTTTTTGCCCCGCTCTAGCATGATGGTTTTTAACCCTTTTTCGGTGAGCTCTTTGGCGGCCCAGCCCCCGGAAATGCCACTTCCTACTACAATGGCATCGTACATATTTTCTGGCATATTAACTGTTGTTTTATCTGAATTTTTTTAAAAGTCATTAACG
>RDXD01000240.1 GCA_004292575.1 Bacteroidota bacterium | reverse complement strand
CCAGACATTTGGGTGGTGTAGGGGAATTTTTGGTAAACAGCTTGAGCAGCACCATCAATTAGCTTTTGAGCATTGTTGGTCAAGCTCCGAGCAGCTTCCATGCTAGCAACAGCGCGATCGAAACGACCGTTTACAGCTTGTAATTCAGTGTTGCCTAAGAAACGTCCTTGGGTATCAGCAGCGGCGATCGCTTCGGTGATAGGGGTTTTCATGATCTAATCTGTCTCCTTAAAAGTAATGTTTTTCAAGTTTTTTGCTTACAGCAAATTTGATTTTGTAAGCGGCGAAAAGGTATTGTACTACGACGATTTTGAAAGGGTAGCCGTGGGCGATTTTCCCGCAGATTTTAATACCGATGCCAGTGGCGAGGTAATGACGGTAGAAGGTAAGCCCGGCAAATGGCTGGGCATGAATGCCAATGGTAGTTTTTTGCCAGAAGGCATAGGCGTACTGCCCGAAAACTTTACCCTTGAAATGAATGTGGGTATTCTCGGCAATCCCTCAAATAACATGAGCGGACTGGGTTTCAACTTTAATACCGAAAAAGACAACTTGTTAAAATATCGGTTTATCTCGGGGTCGTTTGTAATGCTGCATCCCGGCGGTAGCGGTTCTGCTTATATGAGTGTAAGCCAGGCCGAAGGCGCAGATATGACCAACGAGTTTACTATGCCGCAATGGAGTGAGGAAGGAGAGCGGTTTGCCCGCATATCTCTGTGGCGGCAAAAGGGCAGACTGCGGGTTTATGTAAATGAGAACAAGTTGATGGACATACCTCGTTTTTTCAATGTTGCTAAGCCTTATCAATTATCATTTTTCCGCGACTTTTTTAATGAATCTAACCTGTTGATGTCCGATATCAAGTTTGCTGTGGGTGCACCCGATACCCGCAATAAGCTTATTACCGAAGGCAGGTTTAGTACAACCGGTATTCTATTCGATTTTCAAAAAGCTACGGTAAAGCCCGAAAGCTACGGCGTAATAAAAGAAATAGCAACCGCCCTAAAAGAAAACCCGACCGTAAAAGTGAACATTATAGGCCATACCAGTAATGATGGTGATGCCAATGCCAATTTGCTATTGAGCAAGCAGCGGGCTGCAGCAGTAAAGCAAGTGCTGATAAGTGAGTTTGGCATAGAAGCTAGCCGTATGCAAACCGATGGTAAGGGCGGTGCGGAGCCGGCAGATAAAACGGGAACGGCTGCTGGCAAGGCTAATAACAGAAGGGTAGAATTTATAAAACTTTAGCAGCTATGAAAAAGACAGCAATAACGATAAGTATGCTAGCTGCCACGGCAATCGGTATGGGGCAGAATGTGGGGATTGGTATTTCAAACCCCGCCGACAATCTGCACCTCCATACTGGCTTCAGCTCAAGTGCTAGTATTAGTTTTACCAATAACTTTGTAGGCACAATTCCAGCCAATGGCATGCGTATAGGCATGCTTTATGAAAGTGCTAACCTAAACAACCGCTATGGATTTATCAATTTGCCTGTAGGCTTTCCGTTCAATATATCGCAGGGCAACCAACGAAGGTTTATAATGGACAGGGATGGCAATGTTGGCATTGGCATGGCACCCTACAACTTTGCTACCCTCAACGTAAATGGATCCGGCTACTTTTTTGCAAAGGGCAATCAGGGGGCCTTTGTATCGGCAACCGATTCAGGTACCACTCCAACTTTGAATGGCTCAGGCTTTGGTGCATCAAAGCGGTTAAGCAGCGGGCTAAATTTTATAAACCTGTTGATGCGTGGCGATAAATCGCAGGCATATATAGAGGCTAATTTTAAAAACGGAACGGCCAATCAGGGGGTTAGTACTGTGGTGTTCGATTCACTTGGCAGGGTTGGCATTGGCAGCTATATTCTTGACAGCAGTGTAAATACTAGGCTGCATGTTTACGGCAGCCAAACCATACAGCAGGGTATCTTGTATCTGCATGGTCATCGAAATAATTATACCCAAGGTAACGAAATACGCTTTCAGTACAACGGTGTGGCCGACATTGCTGCGGGACCCTTGAGCGGGCAAAGTTGGTACAGCATCGAGCAAGAAGAAGCTGACAATCCAACAACCAATAGGCAAGGTGCGTTTGCCATTGTTCAAAATTATATCCATCCTTTCAGCAATCTGGGCAATCAACGGCTTGTTGGCTTTGCACTTAATAATTTAGGACAGGTGGGCCTTGGCCGCTATCCGGATAAAGCGTTAGAAAGCGAAATAAACGTTGATATTGCTGGCAAGGCAAGAATCAATGGAGGCTTGCGATTAACAGGTATTGGAGAAGCGACAGGTAAAATATTAGTAACAGCCGCTTCTGGTGATGCCACCTGGCAAAACCCACCTAAAATAACCCTCGATCAACCATCAGCTTCCGGGCAATCTGTTCTCGAATTTCGTAACCAGGGTGTTTATATAGGTGGCTTTGGTTGGAGCGAAGCCAGCAGCCGATATTTTTTATATGATGGCCCTACCAATACAAACCCTTTGCTTATAAAAAACGGGCGTATTGGTATCGGCAACAGGGAACCCACCACCAATGCCCTTGAAGTAAACGGCAATGCCAGCAAAAGCAGCGCAGGCGATTGGCTGGCTAATAGTGATGCGCGGCTTAAAAAAGACATTACACCCCTTAGTGGCGCTTTACAAAAATTGATGCAACTGCAGGGCATTACCTACCGATGGAACGATGACAAAACAGGCAACGCAAGGCCTAATGGTATGCAAATGGGTTTCACAGCCCAAAACATTCAAAAAGTATTTCCGCAATTGGTGAGTACCGATGCACAGGGCTTTTTGCAAACGGCGTATGGTACCTATGACGCGCTGTATGTGGAAGCCATTAAGGAATTGTTGAAGAAAATAGAAGTGCTTGAAGAGAAACTAAAATCGTTGAGCAAATAAGCAATCTGAGGTTTAAATGTAACCTTATATTAATTATGCCCATTAGTAAATTATAATTCACCTTTTCAGTTTTAATATATGTATAAGATTTTTACTACTGTATGTTTTTACTTGTTTTTTCAAGCCCAATTGTCCGCCCAAATATTTACGGCCACCATGGACAACACCTGGAACCCTAACGATAATGGTCAGCAGGCAGTGGGTAGCACCATATTGGCTAACTTTACTCCGACTGCAACAAATTTCGCCCTTGCCTTGCCCAATGGGCAGTTGATTTTAGCTAGCGGGGACAGCTACAATCAAACCCGTGTGTTTGGCTTAGCCCGTACTAATGCCAACGGACAATTGGACCCTACCTTTACCATACCCAATAACTTATTTAGCAGAGTTTTTAGTACCTTGGCTTTGCAACCCGATGGTAAAATATTAGCAGGCGGCAGGGTAGAATTCTCATTTGTTTCTGGATTAGAAGCCAATAATCTGCATCGCTACAATGCCGATGGTAGCTATGATGCCAGTTTTACACAAGGCACCAATGATTTGAATGGTGGGATTAGAAAAATATTGGTTTTACCTAATGGAAATATTTTGGTGGCGGGTTCTTTCATCACTTTTAATGGCGCCACTGTTGGTAGATTGGTACGCTTGCTACCAAACGGTACATTGGATGCCAGTTTTAATGCCGGTACAGCTGCCAACGCCGCCGTTGAAGACATGCTGCTGCTGCCCGATGGCAAGGTAATTATTGCAGGTGCTTTCACTGGCTATAATGGTACTTCTGCAAACCGAATTGCCCGCTTAAATACCGATGGCTCGATAGATGTAACATTTTCAGGAACTGCCGATAATAGTATATTTTCCTTAGCGGCAATGTCAGGTGATCGCATTTTAGCGGCTGGTAATTTTACATCTATTGGTGGTTCGGCAAGAAATAGGGTAGCAGTACTGCAAGCTAGCGGTAATATAGATGCCGCTTTTGGCGGTGGTAGTTTTACACTTGCAAACGATATTGTTCGCCGTGCACTGCCACTCAATGATGGTACTATTGCAGTTGTTGGTCAGTTTACTGCGTTTAACGGAGTAGCCCGCCCCAGTCATGTTAGGCTTACCGCTACAGGTGCTATAGCGTCTAACTATATCACCGAGCCAAATGGAGCAATTAGCAATTCTATTTCAGGCCTGCTTCAGCAGCCAAATGACAACATTATCCTGTTTGGTGCTTTTCTTTCTATTCAACGGGTAAATTTCGGCGGTATTGCCCGCATTAATTTAAATGGCATCATCGACCCTACATTTAACCCCAACGGCGGTGCAGGTGGCAATTTAGCAGGCCATGTAGCCACTATGGAACGATTAAGCGATGGCAGAATAATGATAGGAGGTACATTTAATAAGTACAACGGCATTCCATGCTACAGCATCATGCGCTTGCTACCAAATGGTTCGCCCGACCCCAGTTTTGAACCAGGAAACAACGGCCCCTCGGGGATTAGAGCATTAGTTGTTCAGCCCGACAATAAGACCATAATTGCGGGCGGGTTTTCTCAGGTAGAAGGCCTTGCCACACCTGGCCTTGCCCGCTTGCTTGAAAATGGACGTATTGATGC
>RDXD01000239.1 GCA_004292575.1 Bacteroidota bacterium | reverse complement strand
TTGCACGAAAGCACCACACCGCACTTATACCCCGCACCGCTGGCACCTCGCTGGCCGGGCAGGTGGTGGGTAGCGGCATAGTGGTAGATGTAAGCAAGCATTTTAACCGCATTCTAGAGGTAAATGTTGCCGAAGGCTGGGTGCGGGTAGAGCCTGGCGTTATTAGAGATGAGCTAAACCAGCACTTGGCACCCCATGGCCTGTTTTTTGGCCCCGAAACCAGCACTGCTAACCGCGCCATGATAGGTGGTATGGTGGGCAACAACAGCTGCGGAAGCAACAGCGTGGTGTATGGCAGCACCCGCGAGCATCTGCTGGCGGTAACAGCACTGCTTAGCGATGGCAGTGAGGTGGTGTTTGGCGATTTGGATTTAGACGAGTTTCATGCCAAATGCGAGGGCAACACCCTGGAAGCAAAGCTGTACAACCAAACCCGGCAACTGCTGAGCAACTATGATGTGCAGCAGGAAATTTTGACACAGTTTCCCAAGGCCAGTGTTGAACGCCGCAACACGGGCTACGCGGTGGATATGCTGCTCCAAACAGCACCCTTTACAGCAGGACAACCCAACTTTAATTTTTGCAAGCTGTTGGCTGGCAGCGAAGGCACGCTGGCACTGCTAACCGAAATAAAGCTGCACCTAAACCCCCTGCCCCCCAAAGAAAATGGCCTGTTGTGCGTACATTTTAACAGCATTGACGAAGCCCTGCGTGCCAACCTGATAGCGCTACAATACCAACCCTACGCCAGCGAGCTGATAGACCACTACATACTAGAATGTACCAAAGAAAATAGCGAACAGCGGCAAAACCGCTTTTTTGTGCAGGGCGACCCCGGCGCAATACTCGTAATAGAGTACGCAGCCGATACCCGTGCCGAAGTAGAACGCTTGGCTGCCATGGCCGAAGCAGATATGCGCACAGCGGGTTTGGGCTACCATTTTCCACTGCTTTTTGGTGCCGATACCAAAAAAATATGGACCCTGCGCAAAGCGGGCCTTGGCCTGCTAAGCAACCTGCCCGGCGATGCTAAAGCGGTGCCCGTAATTGAAGATACCGCCGTAGATGTACACGATTTGCCGGCCTACATTAGAGATTTTAACGCCATACTAAAAAAGCACGATTTATACAGCGTGCACTACGCCCACGCAGGCAGCGGCGAATTGCACCTTAGACCCATTATAAACCTAAAAACCGCCGAGGGTAATGCGCTGTTTAGAACCATTGCCGAAGAAATAGCCACACTGGTAAAAAAGTACAAAGGCAGCCTTAGCGGCGAGCATGGCGATGGGCGGCTGCGCGGCGAGTTTATACCACAAATGGTGGGGCCAAAAAACTATGCGCTTTTTAAGCAAATAAAGCACCTGTGGGATCCCGAACACATTTTTAACCCCAACAAAATAGTAGATACACCGCCCATGCACACCATGCTGCGCTACACCCCTGGCCAGCAAACTCCAAAGTTTGATACCGTTTTTCGATATCACAATCAGGATGTGCTGCAGCATGCCGAGCAGTGCAATGGCAGCGGCGACTGCCGAAAAACCCACCTGAGCGGCGGCACCATGTGCCCCAGCTTTATGGCCACCCGCAACGAAAAAGACAGCACCCGAGCCCGTGCCAACATTTTACGCGAGTTTTTAACCCAGTCGGAAAAAGTAAACCGCTTTAACCACAAGGAGATATATGAGGTAATGGACCTGTGCCTGAGCTGTAAGGCCTGCAAAAGCGAGTGCCCCAGCAATGTGGATGTGGCTAAGCTAAAAGCCGAGTTTTTACAACACTACCACGATGTAAACGGTGTGCCGCTGCGCAGCAAACTCATTGCCAACTTTACCACCCAAGCCAAACTGGGTGCCATGGTACCCGGGCTTTACAATTTTGCCGTTACCAACCGCATCATTGGCGGCACCATAAAGCGGCTAACGGGCTTTGCCACCCAGCGCAGCATGCCCACACTGCACCAAACCACACTGGCCAATTGGTACAAAAAAAGCAAACGCCAGCCGGTTGAGGCATCAACAGATAACAATGGCATAAAAAAAGTGTATTTTTTTAACGATGAGTTTACCAACTACAACGATACGGCCATTGGTATAAAAGCCATTGCGCTTTTGCAACGGTTAGGCTACGCGGTAGAAATACCTAAGCACCTGGAAAGTGGACGCACCTGGCTGAGCAAAGGATTGGTTAGGGATGCAAAAAAAATCATCAATAAAAACATTGCTCTGCTGGGGCATTTAGTGGGCCCGGAAACACCGCTGCTGGGCCTTGAACCTTCGGCCATACTTACGTTTAGAGATGAATACATTGACTTGGCCGACGATGCAAATTTTGAAACCGCAAAGCGCATGGCAAAGCATGTGTTTACCATTGAGGAATTTATAGCTGCCGAAATGGCCAAGGGCCGTATAAAGCCGGAACAATTTACGGACACACCCTGCCAAATCATGCTGCATGGGCACTGCCAGCAAAAAGCATTGTCCAACATTAGCCACACCGTAAAAATGCTATCGCTGCCAAAAAACTACAGTGTAAAAACCATACCCAGCGGCTGCTGCGGTATGGCGGGCAGTTTTGGGTTCGAAAAAGAACATTACGAGCTGAGCATGCAAATTGGCGAACTGGTGCTGTTTCCTGCGGTAAGGAACCTGCCTGCCGCCGTGCTAATTGCGGCACCCGGCACCAGCTGCCGCCACCAAGTGCACGATGGCACCGGCAAAACCGCACTGCACCCAGTGGAGATTTTGCACGATGCGCTGCTTTAGTGCTACGAAAATTTTATTCAAATAATGGTTGCCAAAACAGTGCGCATCCATCAAGCTTTGGTTGTTACTTTACGCCCACATTTATCGTCGTTACCATGAAATTAGTACTGTGTTTTGTTGGTTTGTTGGGCGCCATTTGCGGCACTGCCCAATCGCTGTTTAAAGGTGGCCCCATGCTGGGTCATGTAGATTTTAAAGCCGCTTCTATTTGGGTAGAAATGGCACCCGGCGTGCAAACAGTTGAAGTGGTGTATGCCACCGCCCTAAAGCGCCTGCCGGTTAGCAAAACCTTTTTGCTGCCTGGGGGCAATGCCAATACCGCAAAACTGGATTTGGATGGGCTCCAGCTCAATCAAACCTACCAATACACCATTACGGCTAAGCTGGGCAAAATAACCGATACCCGCAAGGGCACATTTACCACCCGCGAGCTTTGGCAGTGGCGCAAGGCCCCACCCACATTTCAGTTTTTAGCGGGCAGCTGTGCATATTTTAACGAGCCGGCTGTTGACCGCCCGGGCGCCCCCTATGGCAAAGACAGCAGTATTTTTGAAACCATGGCCAAAGATTCGGCCAGCTTTATGGTATGGCTAGGCGACAACTGGTACACCCGCGAGGTGGACTTTGGCACGCCCAGTGGCCTGCAATACCGCGCTTCGCTTACCCGAAGCTACCCCGTGCTGCAAAATTTTTTAAAGGCCATGCCGCACTATGCCATTTGGGACGATCATGACTATGGCCCCAACAATGCCGATATGGCCTATCCCCTAAAAGAGGCCAGCCGCGGCATTTTTGAGCGCTACTGGTGCAACCCATCGTTTGGCGAAAATGGACAAGGCATTTACACCAAAATAAACTGGCACGATGTGGATGTGTTTTTGCTGGACGACCGCTGGTTTCGGAGCAACGATGCGCTACCCGACAGCATAAATGGAACCCCCAACGCCGAAAAGCAGATGCTGGGTGCAGCCCAACTGCGCTGGCTTAAAAATGCACTGGCTGCCAGCCAAGACGATCGCCAAATTAGTTTTCGCATTATAGCCATGGGCAGCCAGGTGCTTAACCCGCTTAGCAGCAGCGACTGTCTCCAGCATTTTCCTACAGAGTATGCTGCCCTAATGCGCATGATAGAAGAGCTGAAAGTGGAAGGAGTTTTGTTTTTAACCGGCGACCGCCACCTTAGCGAGATTATTGAACAAAAACGTACCGCTGCCTATCCGCTTTACGACATTACAACATCGCCGCTTACGGCAGGACCCACCAAGTGGCAGGGCAATCAGGTAAACAACCCCTACCGAATTGCCGGCGTGGATGGTGCGCAAAGCTACGCCCGATTTAAGGTGAGCGGCCAGGGCAAAACCCGCGCCCTAAGTGTTGAGTTTGTGGACAAACAAGGCACAACCCAAACCCGCTGGAGCATACTGAAAACTGCCTTGCAGTACCCACGGCAAACAGGTAACACCAATTGATAAACCGGCACGTGTATCAATGATTAAGAACCACTAAACGCATTTCAACATCTGCCTTAAGCCCACCCATGACCATACAAATACACTACGATAAAAACAAAACGCTTCAGGCGCTGCGGTACCACTTTATTTCGAAAATGGACGTAAAAGTGTTGCTGATTTTAGTAAATGTGTTTGCCATATTTTCAGCCGCCTTATTTGCGCTAAAAATGATTGGCGCCATGCCATTTTTAATAAGCTCATGCCTCTGGTTTGTATTGATGCTGGTGTTTTGGTTCCTGCTGCCC
>RDXD01000238.1 GCA_004292575.1 Bacteroidota bacterium | reverse complement strand
CATCGAAACCATTCGCCGTTTTGGCAAAGACAGCGAAACGGTCGATGTCATATACGTCATTAACGAGCATGGCATGCTGCTGGATGATTTGCGCATTCGCGACATCATTTTGGCCACCCCAAACAAGCGCATCGCCGATTTAATGGATGGCCGCGTCATTACCCTGCAGGCCAACGACGACCAAGAGCTGGCCAGCAATGCCTTTAAAATGAACAACCGCGTGGCCCTGCCCGTGGTTAGCCAAAGCAACAAACTGCTTGGCATTGTTACCATCGACGATATATTGTGGGTGGCCCAAGAAGAGTTTAGCGAAGACATGCAAAAAATGGGCGGTACCGAGGCCCTCGATGAGCCCTACCTCGATACCCCCGTGCTCAAAATGTTTCGCAAAAGGGTGGTTTGGCTCGTTGTCCTTTTTCTGGGCGAAATGATAACCGCTTCCGTTATGCACCATTTCGAAGGTGCCATAGCCCAAGCCGCCGTGCTGGCCTCCTTTATTCCCCTCATCATTAGCAGCGGGGGCAACAGCGGCAGCCAAGCCAGCACCCTCGTTATACAGGCCCTGGCCACGGGCGATGTGGTTATTACCGACTGGTGGCGCGTACTCAAGCGCGAAATCCTCAGTGGCATTTTGCTCGGTGCCGTACTGGGTGCCATAGGCTACGCCCGCATTTATTTTTGGCACATGTTTTTCCCCAATGTGTATGGGCAGCACTACCACCAGGTGGGCCTTGTGGTGGGCATCACCCTGCTGTTTATAGTGCTTTGGGGCAGCCTTGGCGGCAGCATGTTTCCGCTGCTGCTCAAAAAGCTGGGTGCCGATCCCGCCGTTAGTAGCGCCCCGTTTGTAGCCACCTTGGTCGATGTTACGGGCCTCATTATCTATTTTTCCGTCGCCTTTTTCTTTCTAAAAGGCCTGTTGTTGTAAATAAAAAAATACAATTTGGGCTATCGGCCTCAGCACCGCATCGGCCTCAGTTCGCCGCCCTTCGGCTACGGCCACCGCGGCGCTGGGGCGCCGGGTGGCTACCCTACGGTCTGGCGCAGCCCCTGTGCCTTAGTACCCTGAGCATCGCTTGCGGCTGCTACTTATCTTTGCCACTGCCCGGCTACCCTCTGGTGCGGGCTTACCAAACCATAATTGTATAAAGTAAATACCCCGTTGCAAATCATGAAAAAGCTCACCATCCTCATCGCCCTGTTTTCGGTTACCGTGGCCGCCGTAGTTTATGTGCTATTTCAACCCGGCCCCAAAACTGCCACCAGCACCCAACAGCCCAAAATCCAGCCCATCGTGGCCGGTACCAACAATGCTTTTCAGCAAGCCATGGCCGCCAACCTTGATGGCTATTATCAGCTCAAAGATGCCTTGGTGCAGAGCAATGTTAAGGCTGCCAGCACTGCTGCCACATCACTTTTGCCCATCCTCAATACCCTCGACATCAGCACCATCCAGGCCGATTCGGTACTGCTGCAAATGGCTGCCGAACTCAAGCAAACCATCACCACCCAATGTAGCGCCGTTGCCGCCGCCCCCAACCTCGATCAGCAGCGGCAGCAGTTTCAAACCCTTAGCGATGCATTTTTCGACCTACTTCGTGCCACCAAATACAAAGGCAGCAAAGTTTATCAGCAATACTGCCCCATGGCCTTCAACAACAGTGGTGCGGCTTGGCTCAGCAATAGTCCCGATGTGGTAAACCCTTATTTTGGAGAGGCCATGCTAAACTGTGGCGAAGTCCGCGACTCGCTGCGGCAATAGTACGCCACCGCACAGCCAAGTTGTCGCAGCCCAAGTTTTCATTGGCTGCGGTTTTCAGCGGCCTCGGTTGTCACCCGCCTCACTTGTCAAGCGGCCTAAGTTGTCACCTGTCGCTTCTGCTTCACCCATCGCCATTATGCAAGCCGCATCACACCGCCCACAAGCCCACCGTTAAGCAAAAGCACCATTTTTTGCACCTGCCCTTGTGGATTAGTGGCCACCAATGCATCTCATTACAAATTCCTCGGCCTTGCCGCAATCCCATCATCAACACCAGCACCTCACCGACGAGCAATTGTTGCAGTCTTTTAGCCAAAGCAACAACAACGTCTATTTGGGCATATTGCTCGAGCGCTATACCATGCTGCTGTTTGGGCTATGCATCAAGTATCTTAAAAACGAAGAAAACGCCAAAGATGCCGTGCAGCAGGTATTTGTAAAAGCGCTGGCCGAATTGCAGAAATACAAGGTGGTGTACTTTAAAAGCTGGATATACATGGTAGCTCGCAACCATTGCCTTATGTTGCTGCGTCACCAGCCCCGCACCATGGATGCCGATGCCGCTGCCCATTTTTTGGTGGCGCACAGCGGCAGCACCTTAGAGCCCCAGCCGGGCATCCTCAGTGCCGATCCCCTCGAAATCCAATGGGAAGCCTTGGGCAAAGAGGAATTGCTTACCTTGCTGGAGCAAGGACTAACCCAGTTGCAGCCGCAGCAAAGCCAATGTGTGCAAGACTTTTACCTCAAAAAAATGAGTTATCAGCAAATAGCTGACACTACAGGCTTTAGCATGCTTCAGGTAAAAAGTTATATCCAAAATGGCAAGCGCAACCTTAAATTGTGGATTGAAAAACAAACCAAGCACCATGCATCCTGATTTGCTCGACATATTGACCCATAAAGACCTGCCCATTTCTAACGAGCAGCTGGTAAACTACCTGTCGGGCAAGTTAACACCTGCCGAAAGCCAAAAAGTGGAACAGGCCATCACCAACGCAGGCGCATTTGAAAACGAAGCCCTTGAAGGTTGGCTGCAAATAAAAAACAAACAGAAGGTAGAAGGCCTCAATCACCAGCTGTTGCAGGGCTTGCACCAAACCCTGCATAGCAAAAAGAAAACGCGCCGCCGCCACAAGCTGTTGCAACTGCCTTGGATGTTGGTGCTAGCAGCCGGGTTGCTGGCCCTGGCATTTGTAACCTGGTGGATCATTCATTTGCTGGGTCAGCAAGCTTAAATTGGCAAGCCCTCCTTGTAGAGTTTTTTTTTCGCCAAGCCTTTTTTTCCAAACCAGTGTTAACACGCCTGCCCAGTGGCCAGTCATTTTGTTGGTGCCAATGGCCTTGTCCCAACGTGCAAAATCGGCGGCAAGCATCCATTTGCACACGCCCGGGCTACCGGTTCCAACACCAGTTTTAGAAAGCCCGTGGCCAAGCGGCGGCCAAAAAAAAAGGTAACAAATCATTACAGGCAACCATAGTATTGCTCGTACAGTTATTTTCGCACCACTCTTATGCCCGTCATCGTATCCTACAGCAGCTGCCCGCTGTGTTTTTCCAGCAAAATTTCACGCGCCTTGGTGTGCAAAGACCATACGGTTTCTAAGCAAGATTTCGAAATTTGGGAGTGCGCCGCCTGCGCCTTGCGCTTTACCCAATCCATACCCGCCGAAGCCGATATTTCGCCCTACTATCAGTCGGAAAACTACATTAGCCACAGCGATACCTCAAAAGGCGTTTTAAACACCCTGTACAAAACCGCCCGGCAGTACACGCTGGGTCGCAAACGCCTGTTTGTAATGCAGCAAACCGGGCTGGTGGCCGGCCAAATTATTGATGTGGGCTGCGGCACCGGCGCGTTTTTAAACGAAATGCGCCAATCGGGCTGGCAGGTTACCGGCCTCGAGCCCGACCCCGGTGCCCGCCAAAAAGCCAAATCGCTTTACCGCATCGAGGCCAACGAAAGCAACGAGCTCTTTAACCTGCCCAAAGGCTATTACGATGCCATTACCATGTGGCATGTACTGGAGCATGTGCACCGCCTGCACGAAAACATTGCCCAAATAAAGCAACTGCTAAAACCCGGCGGCAAGTTCTTTATTGCCGTGCCCAATTACACCAGCCCCGATGCGCAGCACTACCAGCAGTTTTGGGCCGCCTACGATGTGCCGCGGCACCTTTACCACTTTACGCCAGCCACCATACGCCAGCTGGCCCAGCAGCATGGCATGGTTGTAACCAAAGTAAAACCCATGGTACTCGATTCGTTTTACATCAGCATGCTCAGCGAGAAATATAAGCACGGCAGCACACGCTGGTTATCGGCCATTTGGCATGGCCTCAAAACCATGGTCGTATCAGCGTTTAACACCGAAAAATCCAGCTCGCAGGTTTACGTCCTCGAGGCTAAGCTTAAGTAATGTAATCCAATGCACTGCAGTTCAATGTGTTGCCGCAAGCCTAACACAGCCCAAGTCGGTTGCACCATAACGCAAGCTTACCCACCAACGGCATCGTTTTTTTGCCTATTCCGCAACCCGATCCGTTGCATCTAGCCCTGAAAGGGCGCAATCCCACAGCGAGGCGGTATCGCCCCTCGCTAATCCCCATCGCCCCTCGCTTACCCCTCGCTAATCCGCGCCCCTCTCCAATCCTCCTCCCTCTCCAATCCGCGCCCCTCGCCAATTTACGCCCCTCGCTAATCCACCTATCTCGCCAATCCACCCACCTCGCCAATTTACGCCCTTCGCCAATCCACGCCCCTCGCC
>RDXD01000392.1 GCA_004292575.1 Bacteroidota bacterium | reverse complement strand
TGCCCGTTACTTTTGTTCTAAAATTGATACTGGTATGGTATTGTAAGGCCTGCCAGCTCATGTAAAACCAAGTTGGCACCAACTTGGCCAGTTGGCCCTGCCCGTTACTTTTGTTTTGAAATTGAGCCTGGTATGCTATTGTAAGGCCTGCCAGCTCATGTAAAAGCCGCTGCCCGTTCGGCTTTTACATTACAAGTTATGCGGGCCCACTGGTTTTAATCCCCAGCATTGTAACTTGGAATGCTTGACTAAATGAAACCTCAAAATAGTCCAACAAAAGTAACGAGTAGACACAGGACAGAGTCCTGCGCCTAATGCGTCGGCAACCTGCCCCCACTCGGGGTGTTTAGCGTACAGCCGTAGGCTCGATTTATATTGTACCTACGGGTTTTAGCCCATAGCATTGTTATGGCATCTCAGCAAGTTTCAGCTTTGCGGCGCCACGCCAAATGCTAAGACCCAAGCGTTTGTTTCGCCCATTCAACCAGCAGACTTGTGGCTACTTTTTTTCCAGCACCAGCACAATTTTATTAAAGTTTGCGGCAGCGTTTATCACTTTTGTAAACGGCTCAAAGTTGCTGGCAGGGTAGTCGGTTTGTTTATAAAACTCGTGCACTTTCACCAGCAGTTCGTTTCCATTTAGTGTGTAGTTTGATACAAAACCCATGGTTTCTTTTCCGCTAGCCGCATCGGTAATGTTGAAGTTAAGGTCGTTTAAATTTTTAATGGTGTAGCCAGTAGGTATGGTAAAGTAAATGTCGCGGTCAAGCGCATGCGGGTAAGGCATCGAAATAGGAAGCTGCCGGGGTTTCTCCTGGTACATTTGCACCTGCGGCCCTATTACCTCTCCCATTTTCACCAGTATTTTATTGCCCGCCCGTTCTATCAGGTCGGCATTGGTCAGTTGGCTTTCTATCATAAATGGTTTATTGGCAAAGCAGTCCGTCATGGCCGCATTGCTCACCTTTATGTTTTCGATGTGCTCACTCTTGGCCACCGATTTTATAATGTCTCTCGTAAGCTCATCCAGCTTGTCTTTGGGCAAAAAGCTAAAAGCGGGCCTATATTGCAGCGCACCATAGCCGGTCAATATCTGCTTGCTTTGTATTACCAGCGAGTCAAGCGCTTCGTTAAGCGCTATTTTCACCTCCATATTGTGCGAGCTTTTTTCGTACTCGGGCAGCGGCACATCCTCAAAAGAGGCCAACGCCGATTTAAAGGTGCCAATAGAAGTGGGCTTTAGAAATAAGCCCTTTGTACCCGTCCAATACGGTTCAACATACGGGTATCGGCTGGCCAAATTGGCTGGTTCTAAAAACTGCTCCGTAGCGGGAAAATAAAACATCAGGTCATCTACAAGGCGGTAGTTCTCCAGCTCTTCGTCCAGTGGCAAATCGTCTCGTTTGCTTGGAAAAACAATTTGCCATTTAATTCCCAAAAGCTCCATGCTGGCAATAAACAATTGATTTAAACCGCTGGGGCTGGCCACTTTAGATTTCACAATCTTTTCCAGCTTGCCGCCAAATTCGCTAATGCCATCTTTATCAATGTTGAGGTTAGTTTTTAGGTATTCTTCCAGGGCTACAATTTTTTCTTCTTCGCTCAGGTTACTATTAATTTTTGCCGGTTTTAAAAAGTCCTGTACGGCCTTCATTTCTTTTTCGGTAATGGTGGTATAGTTGCCATACACATTTTTTGCCAACTGGCTCCAGCTGTATAAGCGTACATTTTTATCTTTCTCCAGGTTGTACGATAGTTTGTATTGCACGTTTTGAATAAACGCATCGCGGTTGGCATATTTTTCTGCTTCCAGTGCGGGTATATTTTTGCTTTGCGCCGTCACCACTCTTTGCTTGCCTATTACGGTATCCTGCGTCACCGCAAAGCCATTGTATCCTTTCACGGTAAACACCAGCCGCTCCGGCGATTCCAGCACCAGTTCCGCATACTCGCAGGGTGTGCTGCTGCTTTGGAAGCGTTCGATGCCGAAGAAGTTAGCCCCCCGTTTCATTTTATAGTAGTATTCAATCTCGCTTCCCTTTTCTACCCCTTCAAGCGCAAACTTCTTATACTTTACGCCTTGCTCCTCTTCCTCCAATATCTTACTGTCGGGCAGGTTGGTTACGGTGCCGTTGGGCTGTATGGTACGGGCTTTTATTTCCAGCAATTCGGCATTGCTGTACACGGGTATATAAATTTTGTTGTACATCTCCACCCCTTTGTCGTCTTGCACCTTCACCAGTTTGGTGTTGGTAATTATGGCCACCACACCCAGTTTGTCATCGTCCAAAAACTGGTGCAGCCGCCGGTCGCTCAGTATCACGGCACTTTCGTTTTTATTGGCCGCCTGCACCGTATGGGGTTTTGGCGTGGCATCCCAGTTAAGGCTGGCTTGCTGTGCCAGGCCATGCCCCGAAACAAACAAAAACAAGGCAGCAATAAGGTTCTTTGGTATCATGGTTTTCTAATTTTTTGCATTTGCAGTTTTAAAAATTCTAATGCCGCATGTAAGCAAGTGATGAATTTATTGGGGGGTATCCCTCGCTTATGGCTCGGGTCGGGCTTTCTGTTGTATCTTTTTTTGGCCTTAGCGGCCGCAAAAAAAGGATACAACTGCCAATCCCTTACCCAAAATACCCCATCAGCCACATTTCTATCATCGGTTTCCAGTTTATCAATTTATGTGTAGCAAGGCACCCCATGCGGGCAGGCCCCAATACCAGCTCCAAAGCACTATTTTTTCTCCAGCACCACTTGCTCTTTGTAGTGTGGCGCCACGGCTTTCATGGCCTTATTCCATTCTACAAATTCAGCGGGGTAAATCAGTAATTTCTTGTTGGTTACCACCTGCGTGGCTATTATTTGGTTACCCTGCTGCTTGTATGCTATCGAAATGCCAATCAGGTCATTTTGGAAGTTGAAGTTTTTTGGCTGGTAGGTAACCCCGTATCCTGCAGGAATCTCCAATATGTGGTATTGGCGTATTTCGTAGTTAAACTCATTTTCTATCGGCACTTTTCTTTTGGCAGTATCTATCAGGCGGTTTTCGAGCAGTTTTTCCAGGTTAAGGTTAATGTAGTATTCGTTGCCCATTTTTTTGCCATAGTCTGGCACTTCAAACCCGGCGTGGATATCAATCTCATTTTCGGAAGCGGCCTTTTTATCAATGCTGTATTCGCCCAATATAAATTTATTGCTGGCCTTGCCCATCCTTGTTTTTATATAGTCCTTTAGGCTTCGCTCGTCTTTGTACAGCAGCGAATTGTACACATCTTCGCCAAAATAGCCACTATAGTGCACCTTTTCCTTGCCTTTTATGCCCTCATTGCCAAATGAAATAAATGTACTGTCGGTAAGCACCGTTTTTTCAGGCCCCATTACCGGCACAGTCAAAATTTTATACACGCTAGGGCTTATGCCCACCAATGCTTCTTTGCCTTGTATGCTCGATGGGTGCATGCCGTATTTTGCGTGTGGGTCGGTGCCGTCCAAAAAAATCCATTCGTTTTCAATAAACGCTGTCGAAATCATGTGATTGTCCACAATGGGCAACGGGGTTTCGGTGTAGGTGTAGGGCAGGCTACGCGTACCTATCCAGGTGTAATACGCCTTTATACCCGCTAGGCGTAGCATTTGGGTAATAATGCTGCTCATATCCTTGCAGTCGCCATAGCGTTTGCTGCACACTTCGGCGGCCTGCCTTGGCCTAAAGCCCTCAATACCTTGTTCAAAAGCCACATATTTTATATTGGCCTGTACCCATTTGTATATTTTTTTGGCTTTCGCGGTTTCGGTGGCAAGTCCTTTGGTTAGCGAATCTACAATGGCTTGCAGGGTTGCATCTGGTGTTGTATTCAGGTCTTTGGTAAAGGAGGCGTTCCAGTTGTACAAATCGTCCACATTACTCAAAAACTTTTGGCGGCCATTGTTGCCCTCAAAGCTGGTGATGTGATAAACAATGTGCGGTGTATAATAACTGTCGTCGGGCGCATCGGCATAATCGTTTAAAGGCTTTATGTTGGCAGCCGTCCAAGTATAAATGGTTTCCTGTCGCTTTTTATCAACTTTCAGCGTAAATACATTTTGATCATCGTTTCTTACCAAGTGTCTAATGTCAACACTGTTAGGCACAGTTAGCGTAAAACTGGCGCTTACCACAGGCAGGTAGCCGGGCAGGCTGTATGGCATCAGCAAGTGGCAATCTTTGTTGTACTGGGTATATTCCACGTGTTCAATGGCGCCTGGCGCCAGCCCCGGAAAATTGAAATCGGTTTGCTTAACATCGTCGTAAAACACGCTGTTGCTGGTGCTGCTGCCGGTCTTCATCTCAGTCACTTTCAGCTTCTTGTATTTGCCACCTTCTGTGGGCACCATGGTGTAGGCCTCCAGGCTTTTTAGCTCGTTGTACGAGCTGTGGTACACGCTGTGCCTGCTGTACACATTGGCATTTTTTTCGCTCAGCACCAGCAGTTCCTTTTCGTAGCGGCTTTCGGCCACCGGTTCGCCTGCCACCAGGCTTATGGTTACCGCTTTGTTGTATTTCAGGTAAATAATTTCAGCGCCGCTGTAGGTTTTCTTAATCTCTTCTATGGGTTGTGCCGCACCCGAGAGGCTGGAAAAAAGCAGCCATACCGGCACTGCAAAATAATGTGTTCTCAATTTATTTAATACTGGTTAAAATGCCGTAATAATAATGATGTGTTTTTATCAGCTTTTCTTGCTCGTCAAAAAACTGGGTTGCACCGTGCAAATCATCGTCGTAGTAGTGCTCGGTGCGTTCAAGTTTTCCGCTTGGGTAGTAAAATTTACGAATGCCCTGCAAATTACCCAATACCAGGGTTTGCTGCTGGCGTAGGTTGCCATTGGGGTAATAGGTTTTTAGCTCGCCATTGTCCAAACCAAGTTCCCTATTTCCATCTTCATAAACTTTTCCGTTGCTAAAGTACATTTTTCTAATGCCATGGGCGGTTGATTCCAAAAAAGCCAGCTCGGCGCTCTTGGTGCCATTTGCATAGTAGCCAATGGCCGTGCCGGTGCCATTTTTTAATGGTATTGGCGGCACCAGCTTTCCGGCAGCGTTTTCGTAAGTGTAGCTTTTCAGAAAGCCTTTTTCATAATTTAGCACCACCGCCAACTGGTTTTTCTCGCCATAGTATTTACAATGGCCATCTGTTTGGCCATTTTTATAAGTTACCTCCAAATCCAAAGTGCCATCTTTGTTAAAGAATTTGTCCGTTCCTTCCAATTTGCCGTCTTTGTAAAATTCGGTTTCAAACAAGCTGCCGTCTTTACTATAGTGTTTCCATTCTCCAATTTTTTCCCCGTTTTTGTAGCGGCCTTCGGTTTTTAGCTTCCCGCCGTAGGTGTATTCTTTGTAAAGGCTGTCGGGCTCGTCGTTTTTATAATATCTAATATAGTGGGGGCTGCCATCAAAAAAATAGGCTTTGTAAATGCCATTTAGCATATAGTGTTCGTAATTGGCTTCCACCCGGGTATTGTTGTTGTAATGCTTGTAAATGAGCTTGCCATTGCCGCTTTTTAATGTGGACGTATGCAACAGCTTGCCCACGCTGTCGAACTGCGAAATGCTTTGTAACCAACCGGTGGTGTATTTGTATTCATACTCCAGCGTTTTATTGGGCCGTAGGTATTGCGAATATCCATCCAGTTCTCCGTTTAGGAAATACTCCTTTGCCGTAGTATCGCCAAGTACGTTGTAAAAAATAAATGTCTGCTGTTTTTCACCTTCCTGCCGCCAGCCTTCGGCCTGCATTTTACCGTTGCTGAAATAGCCTTTGTAGTAGCCGTGTTCTTCATCATTTTCGTAGCGCTCTTCGTAGCTAAGTGCACCGGTTAAAAAGTAGCTTCTAAAGGTCCCTTCCAGCACGCCTTTCTTGTTTTCCGAAACCGATTTTATTTTCCCGTTGGTATAGTAATCCGTAAATCTTCCTTCGCGGCTGCCCTCTTTGTTAAAAAATCCCTCGCTTTGTTTTATGCCTTCGGGCGAGTAAAACACAATGTTGGCAGCCCCGTTTCGGGTGGTGGTACTATTTATGATGGCGCCAGTTTTGTCGTAAAAATTTACCTCACGCAGCTTGCCCCTATCGTACACAAAGCTGCTCGCCAATTTGCCGTCCTCGTCAAAAACTTCAAGCTTGCCGTCAATCTCTTTTTTGGCATACGTGCCTCTGCGGCTTAGCTTACCGCTTTCAAAATACTCGGTAAATTCTCCCGTTATCTCATTGTCCAAGTAAGTGGTTTTTTCCTTTACTACGCCATTTTCATAGTAGCTTGTCCATAGTCCTTGCTTTTTATCGTCCACATAATTGCAGTCTGATTTTAGCTGCCCGTTGGCGTAAAAAACCTTTAACGGGCCCGAGGCTTTGCCGTCTTTGTATGCCAGCTCGGTTTGTTTAGCGCCACTGCTAAAGTAGGTGGTTTGTAGCCCATTTTGCTTACCAGCCACATATTGGTTTAGCGTTTCTAAATACCCCTTGCTGTTATACAATTTTTCGGTGCCATTTACTTCGTCGTTGGCATACACTGTTTCGCTGCGCAAAAGGCCATTAAAAAAATAAACAGTTTGCAATCCCTCGGCCAATCCTGCTTTGTGGTTGTTGGTGTACCACTTTACCCCATCTTCAAACCAGCCTTCCGAAAAGCCGTCCCTATTGTCGTCTTTGAAAGTTATCTTTTCCTTTATTTGCCCATTGGCGTAATAGTATTGCCACAGACCCTGCTTTTTCTCTTCGGTCCCCAAAACCCCCTTAGAGCGCAAGGCACCGTTGTTGTAATAAAATTCCCAGGGCCCCGACAATATGGTGTTGTTATCCTGCCTTGTAAATACACCCTTGCCCACCAAGCTGCCATTTTCGTATAGGTATCTGTTGGTCACCGTTTTTCGGGCTGCAAGGTTTAGTTCTTGGGTTGCTTTAATTTCGTTAAGATACTCGACTGTTTTGGCTACAAATACATCAAGTTTTTTCTTGTTCTTTTTATTCCATGTGGTTACTTTATCAATTTTCAGTCCCGAAAAAAGGGTGAATACCATGGCCTCAAAATCGCCCTCCTGAAACAGTTTGCTAAACAGCGGCACATAGTATTGCATGGCAAAGCCGGTATCCGATTTTTTGTATTCCAGTTTTTCGTCCACTACTTGAATCTGCCGCACTATGTTGTCTTCCAAATCAGCTTTCAGCGCGTACTGTTTCTCAAGCGCAATTTTGGAAAGCAAAATTTGTTGCAAAAAATCGAAGTTGTCGGGTCCTTTCTTTCTATTTTTCGCGTACTGCTGTACTTCGTCGCTTACTTTACTAATGTTTACAAGGTCCGTTACAACTTTTGACACATATTTTCCCGAGGGAGCCGTCAAGAGGTAGGTTTTGTAGGCCAGCATGGCCGCCACCAAGTTTCCTTCCTCAAGGTACATTTTGCCAATAAAGTAGTGCGATGAAGAATAGTATGGATTTACCAGCACACTTTTCTGTAGTGTGGCTTTTGCTTCGGGTCGTCGCCCGAGATTAAACAGCGTTATCCCCTTGTTAAAGAGTATCTGCGACGCGTGGGGGTCTTTGGACAAGGCGGCGTCGTACATTGCCAGCGCTTCGTCGGGGCGCTTTAGGTCGTCCAAAGCATTGGCAGCACTTAAGCTATAGAGGGTTGTTTTTTCAGGAAACAGCGCCAAGCCTAATTTGGCATGGTCGAGCGCTGCAGAGTGCTGGCTATCGGCATAGTAGCTTAGGCTAAGCTCATACAAGGCGTCGGCATAGTTGGTATCGCTTCTGTTTATTTGCTTATACAGGGCAATGGCTTCTTTGTACTTGCCCTCATCGTGCAATGAGGAGCCTTTTTTTAACAATTCGCCGCTATTAATCAGCGGATTGCTTTCCTGCCCAAAGGCTGACTGCCAAACGGTTGAAACCAATAAAATTGCCAAGGAAACGGTTGCTATACGTTGCACAGTGGGGTTCATATGTCATAAGGGTTTAAAATTACCACAACGCCATAAAAGTACTGGTTTTTAGGAATTGGCAAAAAATATTACCGGCATTTTAAAGCCAGCAATCTTCTCAGCATGTACCCCATCAGCGATGTGGTGACTTATTGACCGTTTCATGGCGGGGGCCTTTTATAGCCAATGGCAGATGTTGACCCCATGTGTACGTGCGCCGGGGGTGGAGGATTGCTGCAGTTTGGCACAACAGAGCATGAGGGTTCTGAATTTTGTGATTTGTTGGCGAATCAACCCAAGCTTTCAGCCCTAAGTGCGTAGCGTGCCCTTGCAAATTTAGCACCACACATCTCTTAACCCACCACTCATCATTCATCATTCATCACTCATCATTCATCACTCATCATTCATCACTCATCACTGATCATTCATCACTTATCACTCATCACTTATCACTCATCACTTATCACTTATCACTCTATACTTATCATTCATCACTCATCACTCATCATTCATCACTTATCATTCATCACTCAACTTCTACAGGATTTTGTTTGATTTTTTTACTTTTCGATACCCAAAATTAGTATTGTAAACTATGTAAGGGTAAATAATTTAACCAGTATTCAAATGCTCTTTAGTTAAGAATCTACCGCACAAATATGCCCAGCCTATGGCTCTTAATTCAAGTAATTGCATTTCAATGCAGCGGCTGAAAATTCGTAGTTACAACATACATACAAGCCTGCAGCTTTACGCTAAATACGTATTCAGCAAACGCCTTTGTATTGTATATTATCATCTTAGATAAGTTTATAATTGCTCATGTTATTGAATAAATCTTTCTGCGTTGTTTTGAGCAATAACATATATTCTACAGCTTTCACACCATATTCTGTTGAGCCCTTTTTAGTAACAACTGCCACTTGCATTAATGCTTTGTGGATATTGGTAAAATCTACTTTATTTAATTGTTTATGGATGCAAAAACTCGATGGGACGAAATATGGGCGTTATAATAAAGCAAATGGCCCTACCACAGATGGCAAGTACATGTTTCTCTGCGTCATTGCTGGGTTTGGGCGGTGCGGAGCACAGCACCCGTTTAATAATCAAAGGCCCAATTACCTACTGGGTATTAGTACACAATGCTGTAAAATTGGACTGCCGTTTTTTCTGCAGTGCTGTGCCAGTCCATGCTTGGTGGGGCGTTTGGCTTGTTGTGCGCAGCGGCTATTGGCGATTTAACCATGGCCTAGATGTGGGTTATAATGGCCACCATTTATTCTGTGTGCCCAGGTAATCATAATGGCCATAGGCTTTTTGATTTACTGCTCTAAACCATGCCATCAACACCATAAAATTATTACCTAGGTATATGATTGAAAATCACGGTGGACAAATAAAAAAGATTTGCACCGCTTGTAAGGTTGACCGCACCCGCTGCACAACCTCTACCTCAACCCCGTCCGACCAGGTCGTCCGGGCGGGCTTAGCCTTGGCTTATTAACCTATCGAATATTGATTGTTGCTTGTTTGCGAGGGGCGAGTTGCGAGGGGCGATACCGCCTCGCTGGTATATTGCGCCCTTTCAGGGCTACATGCCCGCTACACCGAGGGTTAGACTGTTAAACGCTCGGCCTTAACCCTTCGACAGGCTCAGGGCGGCGCCTCGACCCTTCGACAGGCTCAGGGCGGCGCCTTATCCTCCCAAGTTCGCCCGCACCTCCTGTACAAACGCCACATCCACATCGGCCACATCCGCAGCTTGCCCATCAGACAGGCCTAATTTGATGATTAAATTCCGAACTACCTCAGCCTTAATCTCATCCTTAACCCCGTCCGACCCGGTCGTCCGGGCGGGCTCAGCCTTTCCCTCATCCTTTCCCCTCAGCCTTTCCCCTCAGCCTTCCCATCTTCTTTAAAGTGTTGCAATATCAATTCTTCAATGCCGATGGTGGTATTTTTTGAGGTTATAGATGCTAACTGATGGTTAAATATACGGTGGCTTTCCTGCTTTGAAAAAGGGACATACATTTTTAAGAAGTTGGCCAGTGCCCGCATGGTAGGCTTGTCCGTTTGCTTGCCAATCATGGTGCGAAACAGATCCATTTTCAGGGTCATCAAATCTTCATCGGTTGCCTTTTTGTTTTTTATGGCTTTAAGCGCGGTAAGCACCACCAAGGCAAAGGGGTTTTCGCTGGCCGGGTGGCTTCGTCTTGCTCAGCCACCTTGTAGCTGTTGTATTGGTAGTAAAGCTGGGTGCCCATAAAGTTGTACTCATAATGGTTGGGTTGATGGTTGGGCTGGCGATCGGTAAAAATGGCCAGCGCAGTTACGGGTTTCTGATACCGATTGAGTAAGCGGTAGAAGTAGGTGTACATGCGCTTGCTAAAGTTGGGGTCGGCGTAGCCTTGCACTTCTATGTGGATCAGGATCCACTCTTCTCGCCCATCATGCGTGTACACCTTTAGCAACTTATCTACAAAGTGGGGATGTTTGGGCTGGTTGGTGGGGTAGAGCGCTTCCAGCTCTTTATCGGGAAACTCCACGCCTCTATCAAGGTTGAGCGGTTGGCGGGCCTGCGGAAAGAAAAACAGGATAAAATAAACGGGCAAATCTTCAATGATGCCCTTCCAAATAATGTCGAGCTTTATCATGGCATAAAATCAGGAAGTCTTACGTAAGCCAAAACATCTGATTTGCGGTTTTTACAAATGCCAATAAGTGCTAATTGCCGTGCATCCGCATTGGCAAACAAGCCATACTACTCGAGTGGTGGTTCTTGTTGATTCCACTTTTCCGAATAAGCGCTGCCTGATGGCCCAGGTTGGTGGTTAATTTGATGGCCGATGGGGTCTGTAGAGGCTTTTTGGGATATTGGGTGGCAGCTGACGTGTTTAGGGCAAAATATGAGTTACGAGGGTGGCTGAATAGCACCACAAACCGCGGCTTTGGCCTATTTTCGCTATTAAATTCTTTAAAAGGCATGCAAAAACAAGCGTACATTTTTCCTGGTCAGGGTGCCCAATACAGTGGCATGGGCAAAAACCTCTACACCGCCAACGCCGAAGCAGCTCGGCTTTTTGAGCTGGCCAATGGCATTTTGGGCTTTCGCATAAGCGATGTGATGTTTGATGGCACCGATGAAGCCCTGCGACAAACCGACGTAACCCAACCAGCCGTGTTTTTGCATGCCGTAATAGCCTTTTTAAGCACGCCTTTGCCTAAGCCCAATATGGTGGCCGGGCACAGCCTTGGCGAGTTTAGTGCGCTGGTAGCCAATGGTACCCTGCGGTTTGAAGATGCACTAAAGCTGGTGGCCATACGCGCCAATGCCATGCAGCGTGCCTGCAACCTACAGCCCAGCACCATGGCGGCCATTTTGGGCCTGCCAGATGCCGCAGTGGAAGAAGGCTGCGCACAGGTGCAGGCGCAAACCGGTGAAGTGGTGGTGCCGGCCAACTACAACTGCCCCGGACAGCTGGTGATAAGTGGCAGCCTACGCGGCGTAGAATTGGCCTGCGAGCAACTAAAGGCGGCAGGTGCCAAGCGGGCCATGCTGCTATCGGTGGGTGGTGCTTTTCACAGCCCGCTAATGGCGCCTGCACAAACCGAGCTGGCTGCGGCCATTGCCGATACACCCTTTGCCGAACCCGAGTGTGCAGTTTATCAAAATGTGGTGGGGAAGGCTGTAACCTCGGCGGCGGCGATTAAGCAAAACTTGATTAACCAATTGACCGGCCCTGTGCGCTGGACCCAAAGCGTGGAGGCCATGGTGGCCGACGGCGCTACCCATTTTACCGAATTTGGACCCGGTAAAGTGCTGCAGGGGCTGGTGCAAAAAAATTATAAAGAAGCCATATTGGCCGGCATTAGCTAATCCACTTTAGGTAACCCGCCTTACAGGTGTAGCAATGGCGGCGCTGTGCCAACAATGGCAGCCCCAGCCCTATGGGCCAGCGCGCCCATGGGTTCGGGGGGCTGTGGCCACCACCAATACGCTTGGGAAATGCTGAAACCAGTAGGTGCTAGCCCAGTTGCTTTTTCAGTTCTTTCCACAAATCTCTAAAACATTGGGCGGCATAACTGCTGGGGGCAAAATGTGCCACGGGCGCCAAGTGGCTACCCATTTTTTCGATGGTGCTGAGGTAGGGGATATAGTTTTTGAGAAACTGCTTGTTTCGGTAAAACTGCGCCATGGTATCATTGTGCATGGTTTTGCGGATGTCGGCCATGCTAAAATAGGCGTATAGTTTATTGGTACTTAATTGATTATCGGTAAAGAAGGTGTTGGCCATTTCCCAGGTGCGTATGCTAAGGGTGGTGGGGATGGTGGGAAACAAAACCACATCGGCCGCGGCAAAAATGGCCTCGCTAACGGTGCCTACACCGGGTGCACAGTCAATAAATAGATAGTCGTAATGGCCCTGTAGCTGAGCCACCAGGCTTTTGAAACGTTTTTTGGATTGTTTTAAATCGTCGAGCAGCCCATCGATATGGCGGTTGCCAAAATCGGCTGGTAGCAGGCTAAGGTTGTCGAATGCAGTAGGTTTTATGGCATCGGCTAGGGGCGCCTCGCCCAGCAGCAGTTTTTTGATGCCGCCTTTAATTTTGGCGGTTTCTTCAAAGTAAAAGGTGGCGGCTCCTTGGGGGTCTAAATCCCAAATGAGCACTTGCTTGCCTTCTTGGGCGGCTAAGTAAGCCAAATTGACGCAGCCGGCGGTTTTGCCCACGCCGCCTTTAATGTTGTACAAGGCTAGGGTTATCATACGTTGATGCAAAGTTGAGGCTAAATATAGGCAGCAATCTTAAAATGGCGGCCATGTGAACTAAATTTTTAACACCAGGGCCAGCCCACGCCGTGCGGCTTTTTGGCATGCAGCAGGCTGTTAGTGCCGGCCCTAGCCATGCACTGCGGCTTAAGGGCTGCCGGGGCCGGCGGGTTTAGTGCACCCACACCGGCCCTTAAGGCCAGGGTGTGGGTGCACCGTAGCCCAAAGGCACCGGAACTACTGCTAATCAGGGCTTAGATGCCCATAGCCCCATTTTAAAAAGATAAAGTTGAGGCCAAACACAGATTAGCAGCGCATAATTTGATACCATTTGTTATTTTGCCAGCCTTATGACGCCATGAAGCTGTTGAGTCCTGCCATATCGCGATTAGCCCGCCTGCGCTTGGGTGCCATTGAGCAATGGATGAACGACCCTGTGGCGGTACAGCGCGAGGTGCTGCAGCACCTGATAACGCAGGGGCAATACACCGAATTTGGCCGCCGCTACCAAATGAGCACCACCTTTAGGCTGCGCGACTTTAAAACGGCCATTCCCATACAGGCTTACGAACAACTTAGCCCCTACATAGAGCGTATGATGGCGGGCGAGGAAAACCTGCTGTGGAATACGCCCATTGAGTGGTTTGCCAAAAGCAGTGGCACCACGGCTGCCCGTAGCAAGTTTATACCCATTAGTCAGGAAAGCTTGGACGAAAACCATTTTCAGGCCAGTAAAGATGTGCTTACGATGTACTATCAGCACTACCCCGAAAGCGATTTGCTAACGGGCCGTGGCTTGGTGATTGGGGGTAGCCACCAAGTGGCACAGCTGAACGATTTGGTGCGGTTTGGCGACCTAAGTGCGGTGCTGATGCAGAATAGCCCATTTTGGGGCCACTGGCTGCGTACACCCGAGCTTAGCATTGCCCTGCTAGACGAATGGGAAACAAAAATTGAAAGCCTGGCGCAAACCACCATTAATGAAAATGTAACATCGGTGGGCGGGGTGCCTACCTGGACGCTGGTGCTGTTTAAGCGTATTTTGGAAATTACAGGCAAGGCTACCATGGGCGAAGTATGGCCCAACCTTGAGCTGTATTTGCATGGCGGGGTTAGCTTTACGCCCTACCGAAGTCAGTTTGAGGCACTGATGGGCAAACCGGTGAACTTTTTGGAAATGTACAACGCCAGCGAGGGCTTTTTTGCGGCGCAAAGCAGCCCCGACGAAAATGGTATGCTGTTGTATTTGAACCACGGTATTTTTTTTGAATTTATGCCCATTGATGAATATGGCAAGCCGGAACCGGCTACCATAGGATTGGAGCAGGTAGAGATTGGCAAAAACTATGCGCCCGTTATTACCACCACCGGTGGCTTGTGGCGTTATTTGCTGGGCGATACCATTCAGTTTACCACGCTTTTTCCGTTTAGGATAAAGGTAACCGGGCGCTTGAAGCACTTTATAAATGCTTTTGGCGAAGAAGTGATTGTAGAAAACTCGGACCAGGCTATAGCCGAAGCCTGCCGGCAAACGGGTGCGCAGGTAAACGACTACACGGCAGCACCCATTTATTTTGGGGCACACAACAATGGGGCACACGAATGGCTGATAGAATTTGAGGTGGTGCCAGAACGCCTGGAAACGTTTACACTGGCGCTGGACGACGCCCTGCGGCGGCTTAATAGTGACTATGATGCCAAACGCTACAAAGACATTGCCCTTGGCCAGCCGCTGGTGCACACGCTACCCAAAGGCATTTTTACCGAATGGCTGCGCTGCCAGGGGAAACTGGGCGGACAGCACAAGATACCGCGGCTAAGCAACGATAGAACGCTGCTGGAAGCACTGCTGCTGCTGTGGCAAGGCCACCCGGCCACTTAAGACCGCGTGTGTATTTTTTCTTTATTTGCAAAAAAACTAAAGCTCATAAACCAAAAGATAATGCAATTATTACACGATAAAGTAGCCCTTGTAACCGGTGCGGCAAGGGGCATTGGCGAGGGCGTGGCCCTAAAATTTGCTGCTGCGGGTGCGCATGTGGCTTTTACGTACGTAAGTGATTCCAGCGCCGAACGGGCGCTGGCGCTGGTGCAAAAACTGGAAGCCTTTGGCGTGAAGGCCCGGGCGTACCAAAGCAATGCGGCGGACTATGCTGCCTGCGAGACCTTGGTGGCGGCGGTGCTGGCCGAGTTTGGCACCATTGATGTGCTGGTAAACAATGCCGGCATAAGCAAAGACAACCTACTGATGCGCATGACCCCAGAGCAGTGGGATACGGTAATACAAACCAACCTGAACAGCGTGTTTTACATGACAAAACAGGTGATTAAACCCATGATGAAAGCCCGCAGCGGTAGCATTATTAACATGAGCAGCGTAATTGGCGAAATGGGCAATGCCGGCCAGGGCAGCTATGCGGCAAGTAAGGCAGGCGTAATAGGGTTTACCAAAAGCGTGGCTAAAGAGTTGGGCAGCCGCAACATACGCTGCAATGCCATAGCACCGGGCTTTGTGGAAACAGATATGACCAGCTACCTGCAAGCAGGCGATGCTGCCGATAAATACAAGGCTGGCATTCCATTGGGCCGCTTTGGCACTGCCGACGATATTGCTAATACCTGTTTGTTTTTGGCCAGCAATATGGGCAACTACATAACGGGCCAAGTAATAAGCGTGTGCGGCGGGCTTAATATTTGATGCTTTAATGCGCCAATGCCACTATAGCACGTAAGCTACAGGTTTTTTTGGTTGGAAAATGCCTACAGGCCGCGCCGCGTGTAGCACGTTTTGCAGCTCTTGTGAGATCTGAACAGAAACATGGATGTAGCCAGTTGCAATACAAAATGCATGGGCCACACAAGGCTGGCGGAGCTTGGTTTGCCTGTGCGGCCAAAAGGCTGCTGCCTTGCGCCTGGCTAGCGGGGGTGTTTTTTGCGCAATTCATTGAAAAGTGAATGACGGCAAACAATAGTATAGCAGCCTCTTATTTTTTGGTTGCAAAATCACGCAGATAGCTACAGCGGTTGTAGGTGTATTTATAAAACTGGGTGCTGCCAAACTCTTTTGTAAAGCTAGCAAACAGCGGGTTTTTTTGAAATTGCTTTTGAAATGTTTTCAGCTGGCTATCGTAGTCGTCGTAGCTTAATTTGGACCCATAAACAGGCCGTGGCACTTGGCGTTGTTTGCACTTTAGATGCAAAAAGAATGCGGCTGCTTTAAACTCTTTGTTGCCCGTAAGCTCGTAGGCTTTTTTGTAGTGGTTGCCGGCTGTAAGCACACCATAGTATTCTTTTTCCCAAGCGTTGGTATAATTGCCGCTATTCCAGTTGCTGCTATGCCGGTAATAATCCACCGCCATATAGCTGTTGCCATAAAAGCTGATGTTGTAATAGCCCGAAGCCAGTTGGTAGTGTAGTTTTGATTTGGCCTCGGCATCGGTGATTTTGGCCAGTGCAGCTTCCAGGTCGAGCATTTTTTGGGCAAAGCTGAGTTTAGTAAACGGCTTGGCCAGCTTCTTTTCGTAGCGCTGCACATCATTTAGGTAGTCGTGAAAGGGATTTACGTTGGCCTCTGCGTAGTTGTCTTTTTTTGCATCGTAATACGCATCGGTTAGCGGGGTTTGCCGCTCGGCTTTTTTTAACCACAGTATGGCTTGGGCAAAGTTAAAATCGCGGAGGTGGGTGGTGCCTAGCATATCAATAACCGTGGTGGTATTAATGGGCGAGCCCTGAATTAAAAAATTAAAGTATGGCGTTGGGTTGGGCTGTGTAAGTGCAGTATAAAGCTGCTCTATTTGCTTGGTTGGCATATTGCTGCGCAAGTAGTCTATGGCATTTTGGTTGTAGCCAAAATAGCGGTTGGTTATGGTATCGGGTCTTATAATGGCATCGGCGGCGGCATAGCAAAGCAGCATTTTGGTTTGGTCGTTTTGCCGGGCATATTGTGCGGCCAATATTTCGGAAAAAAAGTTGCGGTAAAACACCACATAGTCAGCATCCTGCTCTGCCTGCTTTTTTAACCATTTCAACTGGGGCAGCAGCTGGGCTTCGGCAGTGGCATCCAACTGGTTGGCTGTGTTGGCTGCCACCAATAGTTTTATGAGTTTTATTTGATGGGTTACGGCGGTTGGGGGCTGGCTTTGGGCTGCCGTAGCCAGCAAGGCTTCGGCTTGTGGGTACTGGTGCTGTAAAAATGCCACGTAAGCGGCTGCGGTGGCGTACAAAGCCTTTTGCTTTGGGCTGCCCTTGCTCATCAGTTGCTCAAATAAGGCCAGGGTTTCGGTTAGCCGGGGTGCCATTTCGGGCAGGTCTTTAGCACTCCACCAGCTGGTATAGTAGGCTTTGCTGCCAACTTGGTTGCGCAGCTTGGGGGTTAGGTATTGCTCTTCCAGTTTGTTTATTTCTCGCACCACCAGCAGGGGCAGCAGGGGGCATTGTGAATCTAAAGACAAGGCGGTGGCAATGCACGGCAGTGCCGATGCGGTGCCATACAGGCCAAACATGGCAGCCATATTGGCTTTTTCGGCCGCATTGGTGCAAGCCGATAGGTAGTTGTTTTGCAGCTTGGCATTACAGCCATCGGTGGCCCAGTAAAACCCCAAGAAGGCTTCTTTTTTGCGGTGTGTGGATGCGGCAAATGCTTTGCTAAAACCGTAAGCAGCAGCTTTGCCATTGCCAGTTTTGAAGGCACTACCTGCCATATACGATAAGCTGAGCGGGGCTACTGCCGCTTGTGCCAATTCGGGTTTGGAAAAGGCCTCTTGGTACCATTGCATACCATCGGCATGGCGGTTGTTGTAAAACGCCAGCTTGCAGCGCATAAAAGCGTATTTGGCGGCAAAAAACGGTGTCGTCGCATTTTTATACCTTGCATCAGCTGTGGCTATATGGCGGTTCATGGCTAGGCTGTCGGTTTTTTTTGGTGCTTCCCATGCATCGGCTTGGTTGCAAAAGGGTTCAATGGTTTTTGCAAGCAGCAGGTAGTTAATGGCTTCTGTGTTTTTGGTGGCTACCAAATGTTGCGCCATGGCATTGGTGGCCAGCTTTTTGGGTAGTGTGGAGGGGCTATTTTTAGCAAGGTGCGTACCTAGTATGGCTACATCGGCCGCCGAATACCCAAATACCAACTGCGTGATACTGCTATCTGGCAGCTGTGGATTTGTGTTGGCCTTCCACTCGGCCACCAGTGGTGCCTGTGTGCCACCGTCTTGGTTGTAGTTGGTTTCATAATCGGCATCGTCGTAAAATTTTAGCAAGGCCGTGTAGTAAAAGGGGCGGCTGTATGCAGGTTGATCTAACCGGTTGCTAAAAAAACTGGTGAAGTAATCCCAGGGGTCTTGGGTGGGGCCGCAGCCAATAATGTTTTGTGGCAGGGCCAAAAGCAGGCTAGCGGCCAAAGCGGTTAAAAATTGCTTCCAGTGTATTGGTTTCATAACGGGCCAAATTTTTTGCATCTAAGTGGTAAAGCACCACCTGTCTGTTGCTACCTGGCGGTAGCTTTTGCATCAGGTGCTGGCTTACGGCTTGCAGCGCAGCAGGCGTAGCGGTTTCGTAGCGCAGCCAGTCGCCAGCTTTAAATGTAAAATCATTTATGGTAGTATCGGCATTAAACATGGTTTTTTGTGAGCGGCTGTATGGGGTTGGTAGTGCATGGGTATGCAATAGCCCCTGATAGTGGTTGCCACGGTACCACACCCACCAGTCAAATATGGGTAGGGCAAGGTCAAGCGGCAGTGGATATTGGTTTAGGTTGCCTGTGTATTGGGCCATGGTTTCTACATCTACAATAGAGTTTTTTGTTTGAGGCTGCTGTAGATTGCCCATGTTGTAGCACATGAGTAAGCCTTTTTTTACGGGCGGTACCCCGGTTTGGGCCGCATACTTTATTTGGTGTAGCCTAATGGTGGCCGATGTGTTTTTTCCCTTAAAAAACGGCAGCTTTTGCAGCGCCAGCAGCAGTTGAAAATAGTTGTTCTTGGTTCCAGCCGTCCAATCGCAGTCTATTTGCACTTCGGCGGTGGCAGGCAATTCATTTTCTTGCCACAGGCTGGTAAGCAAGCGGTTTATGTTGCCTGCCAGGCTGTCAATGCTGGCTGGGCTTAGCCATTGCAGGGTTTCGTTGGTTATAAATACCACGGGCACCAGTTGGGCTTGGCGGGGCAGGTTGTTTCCAAAGTGGGCCAGTGCCACGGGTTCCGGCTGTTGGGCAGCTTGGTTCCAAACCACATCAAAGCACTTAATGTACAGCAGCTTGCAGCGCAGCGCTTCAAAGGCTTGGCTTTCGGTTGGGCCTAGTGTTACCTGTGTTTTCCAAAAGTAAAAGCCCCGCACCACGCTTTGCGGGCCACGCTGGCAAGCCAGCAGCAGCAGCATTAGGGTGGCAACCAGCATTACACATGTTTGCGCGGCGTATGGTTGGCGGGTAGATAACATGGCAAGCCGTTTAGCTGGGTTCTATCCAAGCGGCGTTGTCTTTCAGCAGGTTTATAAGCTCGTCCACGGCAATCTCGCTATCAATGTTGCGTTTTACAATGTCTTTGCCTTTGTACAGGGTTATTTTACCCACGCCGCTGCCCACGTAGCCAAAGTCGGCATCGGCCATTTCGCCGGGGCCGTTTACAATACAGCCCATTATGGCAATTTTTACGCCCTTCAGGTGGTTGGTTCTTTGGCGTATTTTATTGGTGGTTTCTTGTAGGTCAAATAGGGTGCGGCCGCAGCTTGGGCAACTGATGTATTCCGTTTTGCTAATGCGGGTGCGGGTGGCTTGCAGTATGCCAAAGGCGGTGGCGTTTACAAAGGCTTCGGTGGTGGTATTGTTTAAATAATTGCGACCGCTGGCATTGCTGGTTTGCGCATTTTGTGCGGCGTAACTATCGGGATGCATGCCCAGGCAGAGTCCATCGCCAAACCCATCCAGCAGCAATGCGCCGGTTTCGGTGGCATAGTGTATCAGGTGTTCATCGGCCGAGTGGCCATGGCTGTCGGTAACCAGCACCACCGGGTTGGTTATTTTTCTGCTATCTAATTCTACCAGCATTCGGCGCACCGCTTGCATGGCATTTTTACGGGTGCTGCTTAGGCACAGCACCACGGTGGGGTCGTTAGCAATGGCATCAAGGTGGGTAAAATCATCATCTTGGTTAAAGCAATCGACCATTACAAAATTAAGCGTGCTTTTAGCGGGGGCAGCTGCGTAAGCCGCCATGTTGAAAATGGGGAAATAGCTGGTTGTGTTGTTTGTGGCCTGCCAATGGTGTGGAGCAGTAATTACTCGAAGCGTTCCGGGCAGCTCAAAATTGAGTACGGGTTTGTTTGTAAATATGTAGTCGGCTGCCATATCGCCAATGGCCCATTTATCGGTGTCGGCGTTGTAAGTGTAACCTACGGCAGCCAGGCTTTGTGGTGTAATGGCAGGCAATTTGCTAAGGTCGGCAATTACTACGGGCACTTGCTTGCCGCCCACATTGGCAATGGCCATGCTGCTGCGCCGCTGGTATTGAAATGGGGAGTATGGCAGGGCTGCAATGGCGGGCAGTGGTGCTGCCTTACCCGTGCCAGCGCTTGGTGTAGTGTAGCGTTTAACCAAATCTCTACATACCGGTATCTCTAACTCGGGGTCCTCGGTAAGGCTTACGCGAATGGTGTCGCCAATGCCATCTTCTAACAGGGTACCAATGCCCACCGCACTTTTTATGCGGCCATCTTCGCCATCGCCGGCTTCGGTTACACCCAGGTGCAGGGGGTATATTTCACCAAATTCGGCGTCCATGGTTTGTATCAAAAGCCGGTATGCCTGCACCATTACCTGCGGGTTGCTTGCCTTCATGCTCAGCACAATGTTGTGGTAGGCTTCGGCACGGGCAATGCGCAAAAACTCCATGGCACTTTCCACCATGCCCATGGGCGTATCACCATATCGGCTCATGATACGGTCGCTAAGGCTGCCGTGGTTGGTGCCAATGCGCATGGCAGTGCCATAGGTTTTGCAAATGCTGACGAGGGGCGTAAAACGCTCGGCAATGCGCTCTATTTCTTCGGCGTACTCCGCATCGGTATAGTCAATTTGCTCAAACTTTTTTTTGTCAACATAGTTGCCCGGGTTTACGCGAACTTTTTCTACAATGCGGGCGGCTATTTCGGCAGCATTGGGCGTAAAGTGAATATCGGCCACAAGCGGCACTTTATAACCGCGGCGGTGAAGCGCGTCTTTGATGTTTTGCAAATTTTCCGCCTCTTTTTTACTGGGCGCTGTTATGCGCACCAGTTCGGCACCGGCTTCTATGCATTTTATGCTCTGTTCTACCGTGCCTTTTGTATCCATGGTGTCGGTAGTGGTCATGGTTTGCACCCTTATGGGATGGTAATTGCCCAGTAGTAGCCCGCCAATGTTTACTTCTTTGGTTTTTAGGCGTTTATAGTTGGTGAGGCTTTCGGTATATAGTTGCATGGTTGCGTTGGTGTTGTGGATATTTTACGTTGCCAGTTGGCAAAGAAACGCCATGGTTTGGTAATCCGTTCATGAAATAGGGGAGAAACTTTTGGCAGCCATTATTTGTGGCCGTTGGGGTTTGAATAGGCCCAGCGGGTTAAAACTTTGGTTGGCCGCTTTGGTTGGCCTGTGGGGTAATGCCGCCTGGTATTTTGGGTTGCCCCGGTGGCAGCGCATGCAGCCGTTAGCGCATTGGCATTTTTTTCAACCCGCATTCAACCAGCAACGGGCAGTTGCATGGGTTTCAACCCATGGGTAGTTCCACAGGTTGAAACCCATGGGTACAATATCGGTCGTGCCTACGGCACTGGCGGGTGCCTTGCTGTACTCGCGGGCGGGGTTCCACGTTGAAACCCGTGGGTACAATATCGATCGTGCCTTGCGGCACTGGCGGGTGCCTTGCTGTATTCGCGG
>RDXD01000391.1 GCA_004292575.1 Bacteroidota bacterium | reverse complement strand
AGTGGCATTCCACGTGGCATCGGCCGCACCAACGCTGGTTAGCCTTAACACGCTAAACTCACTTTCCAGCCTTTCCTGGTAGGCACCGGTAATCAGTAATTTACCATCGGGCTGCACCGTTATTATACCACCGGTGGCAAAGCCATTATCCCTCGTTTGTTGTACAAACACACCGTCGCCCGAGAAACTAAGGTCGGGCTGCCCATTTTCCAAAAATTTACTAGAAATAGGCGTTAAACACATCCTCTTCGGCCTCATCATTACCAGAAGTACCCACCAATATTTTTCCATCGGCCAGCAGCACCACATCGGTTATACGCTCGCTGCGGTCATCGGTTTCCATGGTGTTCAATACCACGCGTCCACCAGTACCAAAACCATTTACTAAACCGCCAACATTGGTAATTTTGGCCAAAAAATTACCTTGCTCATTCGAATTGGGAATGTTGCCACTGCCAAAAACCAAATACTGGGTGGCGTTTACGCGCTTAAACCCCTCGAAATAGTTGTTTGAATAACCCAGGTCAACCTCAAGCAGTAAGCCATTGCTACCGCCAAGTGTATTGTCCACGCTGCCATTGGCATTCAAACGCAATAGCCGCGAATCATTGCTGCCATCCGTACCCAAGATGACAATTTTTCCATTTGGTTCCGTTTCTATGGCACTCGCATATTGAAAAAATGAATTAAGGACTACTAACCCATCGGTATCAAAGCTGTTATCGAAAAGACCGTTTTCTGTAAGACGAATGGCTACCACTGTTGGAGTCGGGAAAAACGATGAAGCTACAAGGACAATTTTTCCATCGGGTAGCAGTTTTGCCTGCATATCAAATTCCGAATTGGGGTTAATAGGCCCCGAGAAGCTGTACTTCCACAGGCCGTTGGTGCCAAAACTGGCGTCTATGGCACCGTTTTAGGTATAGCGAATCATGAAACAATAAGTGCCCGTTGCGCTATCGGATGCTGTACCAAAGGCGAGCACCCGGTTGCCAGACAGTGCCAAAACACCACCTATTTCCATGGTAGAGTTGGTAAAGTTGCGCACCAACACACCGTTGCCATTAAAGCTGTTGTCCAGTCTTCCAGACTGGCAAAACGCATTGTTCCAAGCAAAACCAAGCAAAAGAAAGCAGAAAAATATCCTCATAGAATAATGTTTGAGGCAGCCAAACTACGACGAAATACGGGGCTAAAAAAGTACACATTAAAAAAGCTTTGGTAGTCACACAGGCCGGAAAATCAGTGTTTGAACGGCTTAGTTTTTTTTATTTTGGCTAAACTTACACCGCACTGAAACGTTTGAGTCTGCCATAAACGCCGGATTGTTATTTTTGTACATCTTTCCACTTAAGGCAATTTACCAATGGACATTAACCCAGGCCACTTGCTCGCCAAAATAGACAGCCCTGAAGACCTCAGAAAAATGGGTCGCGAACAGTTGCACACCGTTTGCGATGAATTGCGCCAATACATTGTAGATGTGGTAAGCGTTCATGGTGGGCACTTTGCGGCCAGCCTTGGTGTGGTGGAACTTAGCGTAGCGCTGCATTACGTTTACAACACGCCCTACGACCAACTGGTGTGGGATGTGGGCCACCAAGCATACGGACATAAAATTTTAACCGGTAGGCGAGATAGTTTTGCCACCAACCGCAAATACAACGGGTTGAGTGGCTTTCCTAAGCGCAGCGAAAGCCCTTACGACACCTTTGGGGTAGGCCACAGCAGCACCAGCATCTCGGCTGCGCTGGGCATGGCTATGGCTGCAAAATATAAGGGAGAAGACCGTAAAAGCGTAGCCGTAATTGGCGATGGCGCCATGACAGCGGGCATGGCGTTTGAAGCCATGAACCATGCCGGTGTAACCGATGCGGACATGCTGGTGATATTGAACGACAACTGCATGAGCATAGACCCCAATGTGGGTGCCTTGAAAGAATACCTAACCGACATTACCATAAGCCCGGCCTACAACAAGCTGAAAGACGACGTGTGGAATGCGCTGGGCAAGCTGCCCGGAAAGCGCTACAGTCGCGGGTTGGCCCACAAAATAGCCGAGGGGCTAAAGGGTGCCATTGCCAGCCAAAGCAACCTGTTTGAGGCCCTAAAGCTGCGCTATTTTGGCCCAATTGACGGCCACAACATTACCAAGTTGGTAGATACCTTGCAGGATTTGAAGAAAATTCCCGGGCCAAAAATTCTGCACATCATCACCACCAAAGGCAAAGGCTATGCTTTGGCCGAGGCCGATCAAACCAAATGGCATGCGCCCGGCTTGTTTGATAAAATAACCGGAGAAATAAAGAAAAAGACTTTCGACCTGCCACAACCGCCCAAATACCAAGACGTGTTTGGCCACACCCTGCTGGAACTTGCCGAGGCCAACCCCAGCATCATGGGCGTAACGCCGGCCATGCCCAGCGGCTCATCGCTAAAAATAATGATGGATGCCATGCCGCACCGTGCCTTTGATGTGGGCATATGCGAGCAGCATGCCGCCACCTTAAGCGCCGGCCTGGCCACACAGGGCATGCGGGTGTACTGCAACATTTACAGCAGTTTTATGCAGCGGGCTTACGACCAAGTGGTACACGATATTGCCATTCAGAAACTACCGGTGGTGCTGTGCTTAGACCGTGCAGGCTTGGTGGGCGAAGATGGCCCTACACACCATGGTGCGTACGACATACCATATTTTAGGTGCATCCCCAACATGATTGTGAGCGCACCCATGAACGAGCAGGAGCTGCGCAACCTGATGTACACGGCGCAGCTGCCCAGCACAAACCTGCCAGTGGTAATACGCTATCCACGCGGCGAAGGGGTTATGCCCGAGTGGCGCACACCCTTGGAAGCTGTAGAAATTGGGAAGGGCCGCCGACTGCGCCAGGGCAAAGAACTGGCCATATTGAGCTTTGGCCACCCAGGCAATTTTGTGAAACACGCCATATCCACACTGCAACAGTATGATATTACGCCCGGCCACTACGACCTACGGTTTGTAAAACCGTTGGACGAAGCACTGCTGCACGAGGTGTTTGCACGCTATTCAAAAATTATTACCATTGAGGATGGCACCATTGTGGGCGGCTTTGGCTCGGCCATCTTAGAATTTATGGCACAGCATGGCTACACAGCCGCAGTGCGCATGCTTGGCATACCCGATAGGCTGGTGGAACATGGCACCTTAAAAGAACTACACGCCGAGTGCGGCTACGATGCCAATGCTATTGTGGAAACGGCCAAAGCCATGATGGCCGTTCAACCCATCGAAGCATCCATACCTGCTTAAGCTGATGCCGTGCTATGGCGCGAATAAGTCGTTTCGGCGGCTTTTGTCCGTTTGTATGCATCGTTCACGCCGCTAAAAAAACAGCACCATCCACTGGCCCGCCCTCTAAAAGCGGGATAAGGCAGCACTTGGGCTGTGGCGGCTATTTAGCCTTTTTGGGGTGGTAAACCCGAATTGGAGCATTTCAAAAGAAATTACTCCGGTGCAGTTAACCTTGACCTTACCTCACAAGAAGCGGCGCACTACAGATCTTCGTTTTCAAACTTACGCACCGTGAAATAGTGATAAAAAACCACCCACGCCAACGAAATGCCCAAACATACCAATGCATTGGGGGAGCGGAGTACCATTGCAATTTGATCTTTAAAAAACGGAAATGGTAACAGCGAGTCTGCTACTTCTAAAGGCAGCGCATAGTTACCGTATGGTTTTCCTTCGAACGCCTTCCGCAGTAACCCCGAAATAATGTTATCGAGTATTAACCCATAAATAAAAAACAACCCAACGGCAAGCGCGGCTTTGCGCAGCAAAAACGCCAGCAAAAGCGCCAGCAAAATGTAAACCCATGCGGTAACAAAAAAATACCCCATGTAATAAAACTTACTAAAATCGAGGCTGGAGCCGCCTGCAATACCAAACAAGAAGGTTGTGATTAATACAAATAGCGCACTTACTGCGGCTAACAACAATGCAACGGCCAGCTTGGTGGTTACAAACTCTCTACGGCTTAATCCGTCAATAATATTTTGCCGATGGGTTTTAAACGTGTATTCGTTGGTTATTAAAAAAATCATAATAAACCCCGGGAAATACAACACCCAACTGCACATCCAAGGTACCGTAAGCCAAATGTTGGGAAAAGCAAACGGATTACCGGTACCCAAACCTACTGCACCCGTTACCTCGTTTACGCTGCTGTTTATGCTGTACGATATGTAGTTGATACCCAATACCGCCAATACAAATAGGCCAAGCAAAATCCAAAATGTGCGGTAGTGCTTTATTTTCATCCACTCAATGGCCAATAGTTTTTGCATATACTTGTTTTTAGTGCCTCTCTACTTTAAAGAGATTTGTTTTAATGTTGATGCCCCCGCCTAACGGAAAGTAAAAGAAATTCCCAAATGATCATGCTTGCTCAGGTGCGCAGCTGATGGTGAGGAGGAATTGCGTGTTTTCATTGTTAGAGCGCCTTTACGGCCCTAGAGCCAGTTTTTTATAATTTTTAGCCCCAAAATGGGCATTTATGTTAAAGCCTTTGCCCGCAATCGGGCGTTGGCTATAAATCTGTTTTCGTTTACTGCTTTACTAGAAATATTAATGTTTTGTATGGGCCCCATTTTTTTTAAAGCGTACCATGCTGGTTAGTTTGTGAGCTCTATAAACTTGGTTTCGAGGCTTTTCTTTTTTAACTGCAAGTGTGTAAGCACCGTGCCTTGTTGAAAGCAAAACTGGTTTACGGCACCCAGGCTGGCGGTGCCAGGTGCAAAGTGGATGGTCAGTCGCCCGGCATCGCCATCAAACACCCCCGTGTTTTGCGGCATGCGTTGCAATTGCAGTTTAAGCGCAGCCAAATCGTCTGCGCCCACCTCCACCACATCGTCATTTACTAAAATTTCATCTACGGCACCGGCAGCTATCAACTCCCCTTTTTTTAATATGGCTACATGGGTGCACACTTTCTCCACCTCATCAAGCATGTGGCTGGCCATTATTACCGTTTTTCCATCCCGTGCCAGCCCTTTTATCAGCCCTCTAATTTCGGCTATGCCTACAGGGTCGAGGCCATTAGTGGGTTCGTCAAAAAACATGACATCGGGATTGCCCAACAAGCAGCTGGCAATAGCCAACCGTTGTTTCATACCCAGGCTAAAGGTTTGAAACTTACTATCCTTGCGCTGCCATAAGTTTACTTTTTTCAGCACCCCTTCTATGTCGGGCGTTTCAATAGCTTTTATAGCAGCTGCAATTTCCAAATTTTTTACCGCACTCAGGTAGTGGTAAAAATTGGGGGTCTCCAGCAGTGTGCCCATGCGCCGCCTGTGTGCTGCGGTTGGGGCTTCATCAAAAAGCTTCACCTCGCCCTCAGTAGGTTTCAAAATATTGGTAATAATGCCTAGCATGGTGGTTTTGCCACTACCATTGGGGCCCAAAATCCCAAAGATGGTTCCGGCAGGCACGCTAAAGCTTACGCCGTTTAGGGCGCGGATACTGCCATAGTTTTTACAAAGGTTTTTAACCGTTAACACGTTTGCCATGGCGTGAAAGTAAGGCAAAACTAAAAACACCGCTCGCTTAGGGATAAATGGCGCAATAAGCGCATCCAAAGGAAACTATGGGCTGGCAACAAGGGCCGCCTTAAGCAGAAATGGCAACCGCGGACGCATTGGCAACAGTGCCTGCAAGTTGAAAATGGATGCAGTCCTGTGCAGACAACACACCCATTTTTACCCAATAGCAGGCGTAAAAAACACCAATCGCATTTTAGTTAAAGCCTTGTTAACGCGTAAAAACCACCTTGCGGGCCCTTTACCCAGCATAGTACTTTAGCCTTTGCTACGGCCGTAGTGTAATTGTTTAAACAATTGTATTGAATCTTTAATTTTTCACTTTTAGTTTTTCACTTTTAGTTTTTCACTTTAAAAAACAACACACATGTCCACACAAAAAAGGTACATTATTACCTACAAAGAAAGTTATGTAGATGAGCAAACCGCCTCTCAAATTTTAGGGGTGCCATCGGAAGCCGTAAAAGAAGGCAAATCATTTATGTCGGGCGATGCGGTAGCAAGTGAAGCCGACGTGATGCATTTTGCAGAAATTGGTGTTTCTACCGCCGAGTTAACCACAGAACACCTTACCTACCTGCGCTCGCAAGATGCGGTGTTGGCTGTGGAAGAAGACTTGCCGGCTTATGCTTTAGAGCTAAGTGCCGATGAAGTGGCCAACGAAGGAGGCGCAAACACAGGCATTCAAACCGCCTACGATGCCGGCTATGCCGATGCCATGGAAGCCATTTACCAGCAGCAGACTTACCAGCAGCCCTATTATGGTTATGGCCACGGTTTCCCGGCATTTACGCCAAACCCATTTCCACCCCAACCTTTCCCGCCCCAGCCATTTCCGCAGCCATTTCCACCGCTGCCCATGCCACAGCCTCAGTTTCCGCCGTTTAATCCAAGGCTGGTTGCGCCACTGCCGCCGTTTTTTCCCATACCACCCATTGCGGTACCCATACTTCAGCCGCGCCCTTGGAACATTACCCGTGTAAATGCACCTGGCGTTTGGAGCCGTGGCTTTACCGGCACCGGCATTAAAGTTGGCGTGCTGGATACTGGCATTGCCAATCACCCCGACTTGGTGATATCGGGCGGCGTAAGCATGGTGCCCGGCGTGGTAAGCTACAACGATGGCCACAGCCACGGCACGCACTGCGCAGGCATTATAGGGGCCCGCAACAATGGCATAGGCGTGGTGGGTGTGGCACCCAACTGTAGCCTTTTTGCCGTAAAAGTGCTGGCCGATACCGGCAGTGGCATGACCAGCTGGATTATTGCCGGCATGGATTGGTCGCTGGCCAACGGTATGCAAGTGGTAAGCATGAGCCTTGGTGGCGAAAACGCCCCTTCGGTGGCATACGCTACGGCCGTAAAACGCTTGCAAGACCGGGGTGTAATTGTAGTGGTAGCCACCGGTAACTCGCACTTAAAGCCGTTTAAATGGGTATGCAGCCCGGCAAACAGCATTATGCAGGGCCAGCCCAATGCCAGCCCCATTGCAGTAGGCTCTGTTGACATCAACAACGTCATTGCCGCTTCATCAAGCCGCGGGGGTCAAAATCCATTTTGGAACCAGGTAACCGTGGTGGCACCCGGCGTTAGCATCAACAGCACCATGCCCGGTGGCGGCTATGGCTTAAAAAGTGGTACCAGCATGGCTTGCCCGCACGTGGCAGGCTTGGCTGTGCTGCTAAAACAGCGCTTTCCCGGCATTAGTGTAGCGGCTGCCAAAGCCCGCATTACCAGCACGGCTGCAAACTTGGGCCCTGCGGGTTACGATGAAACCTATGGCCACGGCCTTATAAACTGCAACACTGCCACGCTGTAATAATTTAACAGCGTTAGCACTTAGAAATTACCGACCTTACAGGGTTGGTAATTTCTTTTTTTCGTTTTACAAAAACATACGCACCATGAGCCAAATTTCGCCAGAACTGCTGCTAAAAGCGGCAACAGCCCCACAAGAAAATTTCAACGTAGTGATAACGGTAACCAACGGTACGCTACCCGGCATACCGGGGCTAACAGGCAATCCCCTAATGGAGAATATCTTTAATGCTACTGCTTCGGGTGCTGCCATTGAGGCCATGCACCAAATGGCCGAAGTGGTGGCCGTGGAACCTAATTACGATATGCAAGCGTTTCAAGACGAGATTGTTGCTACTGACGAATAATGCACACCCATTTGCAATGGGCCACCACGCATAGGATGCTACGGCTTATACCCGGCCGCCTGAAAAAGTTGTGCAGCCGGCAGCCGCATCAATTTTGGCACTGGTGTGTCGGCAAATTTTGCCATGTAAGCTTCTACAATTTTTTTGCCCACAAATAGGCCTATGTAGCCCGGTGCACCCTCGCCCAACTCTGGGGTTTTGGGGCCATCCTTTAAATAGTTTTGGGTAATTTGTGGTTCAGATGCATAGAGTAAATCGTTTTTCACAAAAAAATTCCAAATGAGCGCCTCATTGGCCTCGCAGCCCTGCCATTGTGCGTGGGTATAGCCAAGTAGCAAACTATCGGGCGTGTAGGGCAGCAAGCGCTGGAGCAAGTAAAGATGCTTACCCTTTTCCACCATCTCCTCTACCAAGTTTAAGCTGTTGTTATTGGGATATGGAAATGCCTCGTTCACTACATTTTTCATCACATTTACCACCATGGTTTCGGGTGTAAAACGGCGAATTTGATAACTGTACATGGCCCCGCTTTTTACACCTTGTTCGTACACAGCAGCCTTTGCCCCCAAATGCAGCTGCAGTGCCACCCCGGCACCGTTAGCGGTGGCCACTTCGCCATAGTCGCCGGTGGCAAAGGGTTCGTATGCATCCATTGGGCCCACAAAGGTGGTTAGCACAAATGGCGAATCGGGCCTGTAGCCCGGGCAGTAGTACTGCATCAACTTTAGCCCCAGCGCCACCTGTGTTTGCAACTTTGGAATGGTAGGCGCCACCGACTGCTCTACCTGCTGCTGCAGTTGGCCGTAACTGCCTATAAAAGCCTTTATTGCAAGTAAGGCATCGGGACTGGTGGGATTTACACCCAAGATAGTTGCCAAAAAGCCGCCCAGAAATTCAGGATACTTTTGCTGTAATAAATCTAATGCTGGCTCTAAACGGTTGGTGTCGAGGGCAAAAAAATCACGGTCGAAACGCTGCACCACAGTAACCGCGGTAAACCCTTCTACGCTGGGCACTTTGGGCCCCTTGCTGCTACAGGCGCAAATGGTTCCCACAACACTGAGGGTTAGCAATACCCACCGGTTTACGCCATCGTACTTTCTAAAATTGCTGCTTAAAACACGCCTCACGTCAATCAAAATATTAGAGTTTACCAAAAAAAACAAGTGCCTATTAAAACGGATGGTCCATCCATTTGGTATGCCAGCCACAGGTGCCACCCCGTTTACGTAAGGTATTTGGCCACTATGGGCACCCGCCTACCCACGCCAAATGCCTTAGGACTTATTCTTATGATGGGGCAAAACTGATTGCGCTTGTATTCGTTTACGTTTACCATTTTTAAAATACGATCTACCAATGCAGCATCGGCTCCAGTTGCTTTTATGTCGCTGGGACCAAGGTGCCGCTCAATGTACTGGTACAAAATAGGGTCGAGTATATCGTAATCGGGTAAGCTATCGCTGTCTTTTTGGCCGGGCCGCAGTTCGGCGCTGGGGGGCTTGGTAATAATGTGCTGCGGTATTATCGGGGCCTGGTGGTTAATAAAGTTTGCCAAAGCATACACTTGTTGTTTATAAAGGTCGCCCAGCACGGCAAGGCCGCCAGCCATATCGCCATATAGGGTGCCGTAACCGGTGGCCAGCTCGCTTTTATTGCTTGTGTTTAGCAAAATATACCCAAACTTATTGGCTATGGCCATCACCAAATTACCCCTTATGCGGCTTTGGATATTTTCCTCGGCAATGCCAAAGGGCAAATTGCCAAACACGGGTGCCAACGTATTCAAAAACTGGTCGAAGAGCGGGGCAATGGGCAGCGTAGTGTAAGGATTTTGCAAATTTTGGCTCAGCTGTTCGGCATCACTAACACTGTGCGCTGTGCTAAATGCCGAAGGCAGCAGCACAGCCTGAACGTTTTGGGCCCCCAGCGCCTGCACCGCCAAAGCCAGTGTAACAGCACTATCAATACCACCGCTGCTGGCCACAATGGCTTTTTTAAAGCCCATTTTGCCAAAATAATCGGCTATGCCCAACACAAGTGCTTGGTGAATTTGACCAATATTGAGCTGGGGCTGCAAGGTTTTGGGTGCCAACTCCTGCGAGGGTAACCGGTGGGCTGGCTCCAAAATGGGCTGCAGTATGCTGCCATCGTCATTAAGATCGAAACATTGCAGGCTTTCTGCAAACATGGGCATTTGGCCACACAAATTGGCCGCCGCATCAAATACCATGCTGGCACCATCAAACACTATTTCGGTTTGGCTGCCCACGCCATTGCAGTAAAACATGGGCAACTTGTACTTAAGCACATTGGCTTTTATGGTAGCTTTTCGGTCCTCGTCGTGGGTATAGTCAAAAGGCGAGGCGCTCAGGTTAATCATGAGGTCGGGCTGCTGTTTCATCAGCTCATCCATAGGAGCAATGCGGTACAACGGATTATCGCCCAAATTCCAAATGTCCTCGCAAACGGTTACGGCCAGCTTTTTGCCCTTAAAATGGAGCACCTGCCACTCAAAAGCAGGCTCAAAGTAGCGATACTCATCAAAAACATCGTAGGTGGGCAACAATGTTTTAAACACCCTACCCTGCACCGCCCCATGGTGTAGCAAAAGGGCAGCATTAAATAAATTTTTGCCCAATGGGTTGGGGTTGCGCTGCGGTGCCCCAATAAGCACCCCAATGTTTGAAGTGTGGGCGGCAATGGCTTCCACGGCAGCTTCGCATTTTTCAATAAAGTCGTCGAAATCCAGAAAGTCGCGAGGGGGATAACCACATACCGATAACTCGCTAAACACCACCAAATCTGCGCCCATCAACCTGGCCTCGCCAATGGCGGCTATTATTTTTTGGGTATTCTGCTCAAAGTTTCCAATGTGGTAATTCTGTTGTGCCAATGCTATCTTCATGCCATAAAAATATAAGATGCTGCGCTAAAATGGCAACATACCGTTTTTAAAAAGGAACAGCTCCGGAAGGATATGCGCTTTGGACCAGCTACTTAAAGCTGGGGCAACGGGTGTTGCGCGGGCCCGAACCGGTGTACTCGCCAAATTTAAGCAATGCAAACTCGGTGGCACCGGTGGCACCATTAAAGTTACGCAGGTTGCTGGTGGTGGCATCGTAGGTAAAGCTCAGCCTTAGGTTATTCCACTCCAGGCCCACAAGGGCTACGGCAGCATCGCCCCAGCGGTAATAAACCCCACCCAACAGTTGCACATTGCCATCGCCACTTAAATTATACTGCGCAGTAAGACCTCCTACGGCCTCGCTGGCCCGCGACTGATTGCTGTAATATGCGCTGGGATTTAGTATCCACTGGTCGTTTAGCTTAAAGCTGGCATTGGCAAATGCCGTGTAACGCATGGGTACCTTATTGTCGCTTACGTCGGCTGAAAAGAAAGATTCACGGGGTCGGTTTACATGCATAATGCTGGCACCCGTATTAAAGTAAAAGTTGCCTCGGCCAAAATAGGCATAGTTGAGGCCAAGCTGCACATCGGGGTAAGAAATCTGCCTAAAAGCAATGGGCTCACCAATGGGCGCATTGGCATCAAAAAACTTGCCGTTCCATTGGCTCTCCCAGTTAAATTTGGTTACATCAATGCTTTTTGTGGCCATACCCACGTTAAAGCCCGCGCTAAGCAAACTGCCCTCACCCAGCTCCTGATGGTATGCGATGTTGGCATATACTTTAGTACTGGTAAGGTTACCGGCACCCGCCACATCGCGTAGCAGCACCCCGCCCACGCCCAACCAGCCATTTTGTAGTTTGTTGCGCAGTATTTGCCAATCGGCCCAGGCACTTACGGTTTTGTAGGGCACGGGCAAATTAACCCATTGGCTGCGGTAGTTTACGCCCAGCCTGTAATCATAATCGGGGTTAAAGCCGGCATTGGCAGGGTTAGTTAGCAGAGGCACGTTCATGTACTGGCTAAAGTGCAAATCTTGTGCGTGCATCAACCCCGCCCAAAGCAAACCCAGCACCACAGTGGTGGCTCTTTGGCACAGGCCCGTCCATGGTAGCAAAAACCAAGGGGTTTTGTGGGTAATGTTTATTGAGGTGGACATATCTTAAATATTCTTGTTTTCCATTTCCAAAAACTGTTCTGCTGCGGGCGCCAGCTGGCTACCGGTTAAAATTAGCGTACCAGTGTAATGCTGCCGCTTTTTCTAAATTTCTCGCCGTTTACAAATTCAGCGTCCAAGGTGTAGCCGTAGGCATCCATTGGCTGCTCTTTCCCCTTGAACTTACCATCCCAGCCAATGCGCACATCCGCACTTTCAAACACCATTTGGCCAATGCGGTTGTAAATGCGAAACGTAATTTTTGCCACCCCATACCCAAACACCACAGCGCGGTCGTTTACACCATCGCCATTGGGCGTAAAAGCACTTACCACGTCTATCAGCGGATTTATGGTTATGGTAATGGGTTGGCAGCTGGTATCGGCGCATCCAAACTCATTAATGGCCACTAGGCATGCGTTAAATGTGGAATTTTGCCGGTATTGATGCCGCACCGTGGTATCTCGTCTTACGGTATTGAGGGTATCGCCATCGCCAAAAAGCCACTTATACCGCACAGCGCCAGTGCTTAGGTTGGCAAAGGTGGTTATCACGTTTTCTTGCGATGGGTTGGGCGAATAACTAAACAACGATACCGGCTTTCCATTAACAGTAATTGTAAACGTGGTACTATCAATGATATTGCAGCTACTGCTATCAATAGCCACCAGTTTTACGCTGTAAACACCGGGGTTTTGATACAGCTTTGTCGGGTTAACCAGGGTACTCCGGGTGCCATCGTGAAAGGTCCACAAAAAACTGGTGCCACCAAGGCTGGCATTGTTGAAAACGGCATTGTAAGGGGCGCAGCCACTGGCTGGTGTTCGAATGCGGGCGGCCACATTAGGGCTTACCCTAACGTCGAGGTTAAAGGTATCGGGGGCGTTGCAATAATTGGTATCGGTTAGTGCAAGCCTTACCCTATAGGTGCCCGGCCCTGGAAAAGTGTGGTTTACACTATTGCTGCCTGCCACTACATTGGGCGAGTTATCGCCAAAAATCCACGTAAAGCTAGTGGGTAAAAATGGCTTGCCTGGGGATGGTATGCTAAGGTTATCGAAGCGGTAATTGCTGGCATCGCAGGGCAACAACTTTGTAGATCTGGCATTCAAAATAGCCTCGTCTTCCCGCACATTGATGATTACAAACGATGTGTCGCGGGGGAAGCACTTGGTGGAGTCCACCGCAATAAGCCGCACCCTGTAGGTGCCAACACGGGCAAACGTGTGCGCATTGGTAACCGTGGTAGTGAACTCCTCGGGTGTGCCATCATCAAAGTTCCACTCGTAGCGGGTGGCCAGCTCTATGGTATCTCTAAAGGTGATGGTTAGTGGTACGCAACCCACAGTATCGCCCCGCACACTGGCAATACCGGCCTTTACGCCGCTGCGCACCCCGCTTAGGTCAAATGATATTTTTACCAATGCCTGGTTGCAGCGGCCCGAAGGATTGGAGCCACCCACCACCCCCGGCGTGGTGGGAAACTGACCACCACCGCAGTTGGCACAAAGGGCCTGATAAATTACGCCGGCAGCGTCAAAACGGCTAGTGCCGCCATCTACGTGGTCGGATGAATTTTGCGCAATACCGTCGTTTTGGCCATAAAATGAACCGTAAAGCTGTGCCGTGGCGTCTTTTTGCATTACAAAAAAGTAAAAATCTCGGCCATCGGTGCTGCTTTTAATGGCATCGGGGGTTACGCTGAGACCAATGGTGCCGGCGCTGGTGAAATTGGGCGAACTGTTTCCAATAATGCCGCCCCAACCGCTGACATATATGTTTTCACATCGATCAACTAAAAAGGCAGTGGGCGAAATGTTGGGCGTGCTGGACCCACTGCCAAAAACGGTGCTATACACGTAAGCGCTTAAATCGGAGCTTACCTTGGCAATAAATTGTTTGCCACTCGCCTGGCTGAAAGTGGCATTTCGTACCGGAAAATTGCCGGTAGAAGTGCCCATAAAGTACAAAAATCCAAAGCGATCAACATCCAAACCATAAACTTGATCGGTGCCATTGGTGCCTACAAATACGGTTTTGATGAGCGTGCTACCATCTGGCGAAATCCGACTTATAAAACCATCGGATAAGCCGCCCGCATTGGTGGGCTGAAAGGTGCCGCTTTTATCGCCTGGAAAATTGGCGCTTGAGGTACCGCCGGCAACAAAAATGTCGCCCGTGATACCCATGGCCAGCACATAAGCCGCATCATCGCCAGCGCCGCCCAAAAAAGAAGCAAACTGCAACGCAGTTAGGTTGGCATTAAATTTTAACAGTAGGGCATCTTGCACCACCCCCAACGAATTGCTAGAGCCGGGCGTAAGCGTGCGCTGAAAAGCACCTGCGGTGGTTGGAAAGTCTGTGCTTTGCGAGCACGAAGCCAACAAAATATTCCCAGCCCCATCTATAATAACCTCGCTCCGGGCATCATCGCCATAGTTTTGCTGTAAAGATATTGGGCCACCCGGGCCCGAGAACTTGTGTCGTATGTTCACCCCATCATCGCGGGTGCCGCCAATGCGTACCGAACCCACCATGGCGGTACCGGTTGCGTTCAGTTTCGTTATGGTAATATCCCAGTTTAGCGAACCTGTAGCAGGGCCTATAAACGGCCTTGTTGTGGGATAATCTGTAGAATTGGTTCGACCGGCAATTACCAAATTGCCTTGCGGGTCGGTTTCCAAACTGTGGGGCTGCTCGTTTCCGCCGCCGCCCAAATAGGTAGCATAAACGCGGGTATTGCCCAGTGGGCTAAACTTCATAATCCCAATGTCGAAGCCGCCATTCTCCCCAGTGTTGCCGCCGCCATTAAACCTACTTTGGAAAGCGCCCAAAGTTATGGGATAGCCATTGCCAAAAACGGTACCTCCGGCGTACATGTTGCCCGCAGCATCGTATGTGGCGGTGTATCCCCAATTATCGGAGCTGCTGCCTGTGAAGGTTGAAAAAATGAGGGTTGGGTCAATGATTAGCGGTACGCTTCGGTCGTAATCGCCCACTTTGAAACGAACGGTTTTGTCGTACACTTCAAAGCGACACTTCACTGTTTTTTTTACGCCGTTTACTACTTGGTAGCTGTAAGGGTATTGCTCGGTTATGGTGGCCACTGAGGTTTTTACAATCAAGTTGCCATCTTTAACCTGCAAGTCATTTACACCATCGTATTTTACCGCTATGCGTTCGCTGGGGGCATTGGGCTGTACTATAATGTCGTACTTTATAAAACCATCCTGGGTATAGTAGCGCACATCTATGCCGTCGTACATGTTTCGGTACAGCACCGTAGTGTAAGACTTTAAACCCGATACCCATTTTTCAGGATCATTGCCCGTAAAAAAATTGGTGACGCCTGGCTGTGGCTTTTGCCCCTCAACCTGCACTTTGGGGTTAGCACCCACAAAGGCTACTTCGTAAGCATGCGAACGCCAGCTTACACTTTGGTTGCTGATGGCTTGTAGGGTGCCGGGCTTTTGCGCACCGTGGTGGTGGCCGCTCATGGTTTCTAGTGCTTCGGCGTAGCTGTCTTTGCTGTGCTGCAATACCCGGTAGCCGCTGCCCGAAAGAAAGAGGGCGCCTGCATTAAGCTCGCCTTTAAACAGGGCGTCGGGGTGCCATTGCCCCTTGTTTTCTAAAAATTCAAACTGCTGCGCCACCGCTGCCGTGCAGAGGGTGCCGATAAAGAAAAAGAGAATGACTGCGTGCTTCAAGTTATAAAATTTAGCCCCACCGCCAAAAGCGGCCTGGTTTGACGGAAGGTATGCAAAAACTATGCTATTTGACTCCAATAACTCTTATTTTGTTGTTGTTGTAACCTTTGCTTTAACGCCTGATGTTGGGGCAGGTTTAATTCCACATCGGTATTCAGTAGATTCTCCGCCACTAATTTCGCTGTTTCCATCAATTCCTTATCGTTAATAATGGAAGCCAGCTTAAAGTTTAACAAGCCGCTTTGCTTTGTGCCTTCAATATCACCCGGTCCGCGCAGCTCCATATCTTTTTCGGCTATCTTAAAACCGTCGTTGGTTTCGCACATTATTTTTATGCGTTCGCGGGCATCGGCGGATAGCTTAAAGCCCGTCATAAGCACACAGTAGCTTTTTTGGCTACCCCTGCCCACCCTACCCCGCAGCTGATGCAGCTGGCTAAGTCCAAACTTTTCGGCACTTTCTATAATCATAACGGTGCTGTTGGGCACATTTACCCCCACTTCAATTACGGTAGTGCTTACCATTAGGTTTGTTTCGCCCCGCACAAAACGCTGCATATTAACATCTTTTTCATCGGCACTCATGCGGCCATGCACCATGCTAATCCAATACTTGGGTTCCGGAAAAAACGCCTTCACATTTTCATAGCCGCGCATCAAGTTTTCGTAGGCCAGCGTTTCACTTTCTTCTATTAGCGGAAAAATAATGTAGCACTGCCTGCCTTGGTCAACCTGTTCGCGTACAAAATCTAGCACATTGGCGCGGCTGCTTTCGTAACGGTGAACCGTGGTTATGGGTTGCCTACCGGGTGGCAATTCGTCCATAATGCTCACGTCAAGGTCGCCAAACATGGTCATGCTTAGGGTTCTTGGAATGGGGGTGGCCGTCATTACCAGCACGTGGGGAGGCAGGGCCGATTTTTTCCACAGCTTGGCACGCTGTTCTACTCCAAACCGATGCTGCTCGTCTATTACCACAAAACCCAGTTTGGCAAACTGTACCTCTTTTTCTATAAGCGCATGCGTACCAATTAAAATGTGCAGGTGGCCTTCTTCGGCTTGTTTCAAAATGGCTTTTCGGGCCTTGCCCTTTACACTGCCGGTAAGCAGGGCCACCGTAATGGGCATGTTGGCCAGCAGGGCCGATATGGAGGTAAAATGCTGCTGGCTTAAAATTTCGGTTGGTGCCATCAGGCAGGTTTGAAAACCATTGTCAATGGCCAGCAGCATGCACAGCAGTGCCACTATGGTTTTGCCGCTGCCCACATCACCCTGTAGCAGCCGGTTCATTTGGAAGCCACGCCCACAGTCTTGCCGCACTTCTTTTACCACTTTTTTTTGCGCATTGGTAAGTGCAAAGGGTAAGTGTTGGGCATAAAATGTGTTGAAATGTTGGCCCACCACAGCAAAAACAAAGCCCTTGCTGTATTGGTGTCGTTTAAATTTTACTTGGTTAAGTTTTAGCTGTAGCAAAAAAAGCTCTTCAAACTTTAGGCGGCGCAGGGCCTGCTCGTAAGCCTGCTGCCGCGGCGGAAAGTGGATGTGGTGGTAGGCTTCAAAACGGGGAACCAGTTGCCACTGCTTTAGCACCCACGCGGGCAAAAACTCCGGCACATCGTCGGGGCCAATTTGCGGCAGCAAGGCCAACACCAGCTTGCCCAGGCTGCGGGCCGTAATGTACCGGCTTTTTAGTTTTTCGGTAACGGGGTACACCGGTTCTAACAGGCTTTGGCCGGCACGGTTTTCCTCAACGGCGGCTTCCACCTCGGGGTGGGTAATTTGGGGTGTGCTTTTAAACCAGGCCGCCTTGCCATAGGCCAAATACTCGTGCCCCACTTCCAGGTTTTTTTTTGCCCAGGCTATGCCCTGAAACCAAACCAACTCCAGCACGCCGGTACCATCGCTAAGCTGTGCCACCAAGCGTCTGCCGCTGCGTTCGCCCACCTCTTGCATATCGGTTAAAATACCACGCACCTGCACAGCTTCGGTAGAGGCGCCAATGCTGCTAATGGGGTAAACCCGCGTTTTATCGATGTGGCGATACGGAAAATGGTTGAGCAGGTCGCCATAGCTGGACACCGCAATTTCGGCCCGCAGCCACTGCGCCCGCTGCGGACCTACACCCTTTAAAAACTCAATGGGCGTATGTAGTATAGACGGTAATGTGCTGATGGTGTACAGTTTAACGCAAAATACACTCATTTTTGGTTTTGCGGCTTACTGTTTGGCATTTTACACCACAAGGGCGGTACGGCTTGGATTGTGGGGCTTACATTTGCGCCACTATGGCAACACCAAGGGTAATGAGTGGCATTAGGCCAACCGGTTTCTTGCATTTGGGCAATTATTTTGGTGCCCTGCGCAATTGGGCACGCATGCAGCACGAGTACGAATGTTTTTTTTGCGTGGTAGATTGGCATAGCCTAACCACCCACCCCGATACGGCAGAGCTAAAAAACAGCGTGTATCGAGTGCTGGCTGAAAACATTGCCTGCGGCCTGGACCCCGAAAAAGCCACCCTTTACGTGCAAAGCGATGTGCCGCAGGATGCCGAATTGTACCTGTACCTCAATATGCTGGCCTACAAGGGCGAGCTGGAGAAAACGGTGACGTTCAAAGACAAGGCCCGCCAACACCCCGACAATGTAAACGCCGGACTGCTAACCTACCCGGTGCTGCAAACCAGCGATATTGTCATTCACCGTGCCGAATTGGTACCCGTGGGCAAAGACCAGGAACAACACCTGGAAATGGCACGCAATTTTGTGCAACGCTTTAACCACCGCTATGGCCATGGGCAAACCATATTGCCCGAGCCCCACGCCTTTAGCTACGATGCGGGCGGACTGGTAAAAATATTGAGCCTGGATGGCAATGGAAAAATGAGCAAGAGCGAAAACCAAATGAATACGCTCTACTTGGCCGATGAAGACGATGCCATAAGAAAGAAACTGATGAAAGCCAAAACCGACCAAGGGCCAGAAGCACCCAACAGCACGCCGCCCGACTACATAGAAAACCTGTTTGGCATGATGGATATTGTGAGCGCCCCCGACGTGGCCGCTAAATTTAGGGCCGACTACGCCCAATCGAGCAGCGGCAATACCGTAATACGATATGGCGACTTAAAAAAACAATTGGCCGAAGACATGGTGAGGTTTATAGCCCCCATACGCGAAACGGCTAATGGGCTGCTGGCCAATAAAGACGAACTGAAGCGCATTATGAAAATGGGAGGCGAAAAAGCAAGAGCCAGCGGCCAGGATACCATTGAAAGGGTAAGAAAAGCAGTGGGCGTTAATTATTATTGAGCCCAGCAGAATTCCCCTACTTTCGTTACACATCGCTAATACCACAACATCACCATTATGGCCAAGGCAAAAAAGCCCAAACACATCGCCATTGCAGGCAATATAGGCGCTGGCAAAACCACGCTTACCCAGCTGCTCAGCAAGCATTACAAGTGGATTCCGCAATTTGAAGATGTGGACCACAACCCATACCTCAACGACTTTTACGAAGACATGCCACGCTGGAGCTTTAACCTGCAAATTTATTTTTTAAATAGCCGCCTAAACCAGCTGCTGGATATACAACGTGGCACCGAAACCATTATACAAGACCGCACCATATACGAGGATGCCATGATTTTTGCGCCTAATTTGCACGATATGGGGTTGATGCCCAAGCGCGACTTCGACAACTACTACCTGTTTTTTGAGACCCTAAAAAGCATGGTGCAACCACCCGACCTAATGATTTACCTTAAAGCCAGCGTACCGACGTTGGTGGGCCAAATACAAAAAAGGGGTAGAGAGTACGAAGAGAATATACGCCTAGATTACCTGAAAAAGCTAAATGAATACTACAACAAATTTATTGCGAACTACAAAGAGGGTCCGCTGCTGGTAATAGACGTGGACAAAAATAAGTTTGCGGAAAAGGAAGAAGATTTGGGAGAGATTATTCGGAAAATTGATGGGCAGCTGTTTGGTTTATTTTAGAGCGTGGTTTGCAAGCAATTGAGCAGCAGCCCAGATGCACCATGCTAGCCCATTAAGGCAAGGAGTTATACTACAGCGGTATTTTTATGCCATGCTGATGGCCTACAATAAAACTGTGTTTTTGTGGCATTTTTTTGGTTGTCTTCGCAGTAAAGCAGTTGGTGGTTGGCTATTGATGACAGTAACCACAGTGGGGGTTTAATGTTTTTGATGGCTGCTGCTGCTTTTGGATTAAGTAACTGGAAAACACAGGCCAGAGTACAGGAAAAGACGCTTTTTTTGGGCGTAGAAAAACACCGTAAATTTTCGCAATTTGAACTTCAAGTGGTAAGTGCAGAGGGATAACCACCCGAATAGCTTGGATAACGTTAGCCATGTCTCCTGACCGCTACCATCCATAAATTAGTAGCACCAAACCCTGCCAAAATCAACCGCCGGGCTACCTATAATTTCTACAAAACCACCAAAGCCGGTGTCGCTGAACAGCGTATAGCCAAAAGCCCCCGTCCCAAATGGTTCGGGTTTTTTGCATTGTGCAGTCGGGTTCAATCTCAGGGGGGGTTATCGGCTGTTCGACTAAATGTTAGCAGATGGCGTTCTGTCCCCCGGGTCAAGTTGCACGACCTTTTTGTAAAGCGGTAAACTGTCTGAATGCTTGTCTGTCGTGGGTTGTTCGATGGCAAAAGAATGAAAACACCGAAGGGTGGCAAGAAAAAAAACGAATTTCTTCTTGGGTCGGGCAGACACACTCTTTTGCAAACTTTGGTCGGTGAGTTGGCTTGTAGCGGTTTGCAAATGTGTGTGACTGCTGCGTGGCATTACGTTTACTTTTTGGTGTTTGTTTTAAACTGTTCTATTGAATCTTTGTGATACAAATATGAGTTACCTTTCTTAGTGTATTACAATTTCCCTGAATCCCTCATGTGCGCCAAATCGCAATCTTAAACTTTCAAAAAAGTCTTCGCTTCTTTACTATTCAAATATTCATTTGCCTCCATTACTTTGAAATAAACAATCTTTCAGAATAGCTTGGTCTATCAACTTCATATTTTCCATTACCAAGTTTTACAATCCACTTGTAAAGTATTTGAATGTTCTCTGTGATTTCCCACTTTCTCGGAGTAGGAACATCGGTGCAATTTTTATGAATCCATTCTTTTGCTGTTCCGAAATAAATTTCTCCTGTATTTTCTAGGTTTTGCAAAAATCCCTTAATGAAATTATGGTTAAAAAATGCCTCTTTAAGTTTCTCTCTAAACTCAGTTGAAGGCAAACCCAAAGGAATTTTATAAATTGCTAAATCATGCAACACACAATTGCACTCTAAGTCATTCACAAATTCTTTGTCCTCATAAATTCTGTAAAGCGTTTCGATGCTGTAAGTCATTGGTAAAGCAGTAATCAAAAAATCTTTGTCAGGTGCTTCAAACTTGAAAGCAAATTCTTCTTCGTCAGGGAATTCTTTTTTCTTTTTAGGAAGTTGTTCGTTGAGTTGTTTATAAATATTATCTGTAATTAAAATGGAATCACTTTCAATGATGTTAAAATATAATCTGTCCTCAATTCCTAAACCTTCTACAATAGTTCCGATTTCATAATTGTAGTTTGAGTAGGGTGGAAGATTCAAAGCCCTTGATGAAATGTTTGCACTTGTGAGAAAACAATTTTTGTATTCGTCCAAGTATGCTTTCAAATGCAAGCGGGAATTTCTGTAAAGGGTAATTCCTTTTGCTTTGAGATAGGGATAAATTTCTAAGTCAGATGAACCAAGAATTAAATCTTTGGTTTCCCAACGAACAAAAACTACCTTTACTTTTTCTTGTCCGTCAATCAATGCTTTTAAGGTCTCCAACTTTATGTATGGTGAGAAAATAAAAAGTCCTTGCGAATTACTCATGTATTCGCTCAGCTTTGGTTGTAAATCAATTCCGTTTTTAAAAAGCATCTTTTAATCTTCTTGTAAAAATTGTCTTGCTATTCTTCCCCAATCTTCTCTTGTGTCCTTTATTTTTTGCTTTGGGTTTCCGTCAGGCTGTTCATCTTCATATCTTGCCCAAGCCATTAGTAGAAGTTTTAAGCCATCTGAGGCATTTTTAAGTCTTAACCCTAGGTCTTCTTGAGTTGCACCTTCCGTTGTTGCAT
>RDXD01000237.1 GCA_004292575.1 Bacteroidota bacterium | reverse complement strand
CGACATAATCAAGGCTATTCATGGCTTTGAAAGGATTTTTATCCCAAGAGTGTTGATTATTCTATGCAAAATAGTCAAAATACAATTAAATTGGTATAACCAGTTATCCTTGAAGTTTATTGATAGCATCTATGCGTGTATGGACTTCCATTTTTTTGTAAATGTTTTCGGTAACCACAATACCATCATCTACCACCAAACCCGTGGCCAGCACAATGGCCAAAAGGGTAAGCACATTAATGGTAAAACCCATGATGTACATGATAAAAAAGGCCCCAATAAGCGATACGGGTATATCAATTAGCGGTCTAAATGCCATGCTGGCGCTGCGAAAAAAGAAAAAGATAATAAGTACAACCAAGCCAAATGAGAGCAGCAGTGTTTCCTTTACCTCGCTCAGCGATTTGCGAATAAACCGGGTTTGGTCAAGCAGAATCGCAGTTGAAATATCGGCCGGCAAATCCTTTTTAATAAGTTCATACCGCTGCATAAAGGCATCGGCAATGCTGATGTAATTGCTGCCGGGCTGTGGTACCAGGGCCAGGCCAATGGTAGGCACACCACTTTCTTTAAAAGCGGTTTCTTCATTTTCGGGACCCAGTACAGCCTCAGCCACATCTCTTAGGCGCACCAGTCCGTTGGCATCGCTGCGAATAATCACGTTGTTAAACTGCTCCTCGGTATTAAGCCTGCCAAAGGTGCGCACGCTTAGCTCCGTGGCATTGCCCGCAATTTTACCACTGGGTAGCTCAATGTTTTCGCGGTCGAGTGCAGCAAAAATTTCGGGTGCGGTTATGCCCCGGGCCGTCATTTTTTCGGGACTCATCCAAATGCGCATGGCATAGCGCTGCTCACCCCATATTTGAATACCACTTACCCCCGGTATGGTTTGTAGTCGATCTACCAGCACATTGTTGGCAAATTCGGTTATCTCCAACTGGTTCCGGCTGCGGCTGCTTACACTCATGCTGATGATACTTTCACTACTGGCATCGGACTTCGATACAATCGGTGGCACATCCAAATCCGAGGGTAATTCGCGTAGCGATTGGCCTACTTTATCTCTTATGTCGTTGGCAGCTTCTTCAAGCTTGTAACCCAATTCGAACTCTACATTAATGCTGCTGCGCCCCTGATTGCTGGTGCTGGTGATGTTTTTGATGCCAGGCACGCTGTTGATGGCTTTTTCAAGCGGCTCGGTTATTTGGCTTTCTATGATGTCGGCATTGGCGCCGGTATAAGCAGTGCTTACGCTAATGTTGGGCGGATCTATGGCAGGGTAATCTCGCACACCCAAAAAAGTAAAGCCAATTAGCCCAAACAGTAAAATGATGAGGTTGAGCACAATGGCAAACACGGGCCTGCGAAGACTGAGTTCGGAAATGTTCATAGTGCTGCTGCTTTGATGTGAACGCTTCGGTGGCGCTTGGGTTGATGTAACATTTTTTTAAAACCAATTAAAACAGGCTTAATGAGTGTAAGTTGCCCTGCGGCGGCTAGCCCTTTACTTTTACTTTAAGCGGCATGCCTTCTTTTATGGTTAGTAGGCCATTGGTTATTATGGTGTCTCCCGCCGTTAGGCCATCTAGTATTTCTACCCGGCTCGAATCGCGAAAGCCCGTGGTAACATTTTGAAAAAAAGCTACTCCGGCTCTAGAAAGAATTACTTTTTTAAAGCGGGTGGAAGGAATAACAGCCTGAGTTGGAATCATAATGGCAGGGAAATTGCTGCCCAATGCTAAGCTTACCTGCACAAAAGCACCTGGCGAAATGCCCGCATCCGGATTTTGCACTTGGGCACGTACCATAAGGGTGCGTGTTTCGGCAGCAATGGCATTTTGGGAGGCAATTACGGTGGCAAAATATGCATGATCGCTACCATCGGCCCGCAGTTTTACGGTACGGCCAGGAAGCATTTCGCCTGCGTATTTTTGGGGCACCGTAAACTCTACTTTGATTTGATTAACCTGAGCAATGTTGGTAATAATGGTGGCGGGGGTAACGTAGGCACCAAGGCTTACGTTTCTTAGCCCTAAGCGACCCGTGAATGGCGCCTTAAGCTCCGTGCGGCCAATGTTCACTTTCAACAGCTCTATATCTGCTTTAATGTTGCTTACGGTAAGGCTGGCATTGTCAAAGTCTTGCTGACTGGTTCCATTTACGGCCAGTAGCTCTTTTTGGCGCTGCTCTGTGGCTTCGGCAATGCGCAACTGCACCAACAGCTTTCGCAACTGGGCCTGTAAATCGCCGTCGAACAGCTTAACCAACGTGGTACCTGCTTTTACCACGGCTCCCTCGTTTAGGTTGATGGCCACAATGCGCCCGCTTATTTCGGGGCGCAGGTCGGTGTTCTCGTTAGACAAAATGGTGCCTGGGGCTTCTATGCTTCGGTTAATTGGAAACGCAGCGGCAATAACCGCTTCAAACTCTGCACTGGACTTTGGTTTGTTGGCAGCAGCTGGCGGCGGATGATTGCCACAGGCCAGGCAAAAGATTATACCAATTGTAAGTAGGGTAATACGCAAGATGAAAACTTTATGCAGTTAAGACGGTAAAATGGCGTGGAACCTTCGAAGATTGACCGGCTATTAGCAGCTTTGGCCGACATTCTGAGCAATATGCTTTTACAGTTGTTTGGTTGTGGCAGTGTTAAAAAACTGTATCGACTTTATTATAACGGTGGCAATCGTGCTACAGGCTTTTTAAAACGGCTAACTTTTTGGTGCTTACGGCGAAGGATGCGTAACCACAGTTAACAACTCTTTTACTTGCTTGGCCTTGCGCACCAAATCTACCACATCGGTGCCCAATACGGTTACATGCCCCATTTTGCGACCCGGCTTGGTGTGAGTTTTGCCATAAATATGGGCGTAAGCCCCTTGCATGTTTAATACCTGGGGCAGGCCTGGGTAGTGGGCAGGCCCCTCATGGCCGGGCGCCCCCACCAAATTGATGAGCACCGATGGCGACGATGCCTGCGGGCTACCCAAAGGATAATTAAGCAGGATGCGCCATAGCATATCGTATTGGCTGGTGGTATGCGCCTCAATGGTATGGTGGCCGCTGTTGTGTACCCTTGGCGCAGTTTCGTTTACCCATAACTCCCCCTGCCTATCCAGCATCATTTCAATGGCAAACAAGCCGGGACTACCAAAGGCCTTGGCCAACTTGTATGCAATGGCTTCCAAACGCCAAACATTTTTTTGGGAAAGCGCTGCCGGCGCCAGTTGGTAGTCGAGCAGGTTGAGGTAAGGATCGACGCGCATTTCTACGGGCGGATACATTGCCATGGTACCATCTTGTGCCACTGCCATAATTACCGCAATTTCTTTATCGATGTCCACCATTTTCTCAAGTACCGCCGGCGCATCAAAACCACTTTTAAAGTCGGCTGGGCTATGCAGCAGCTGCACGCCTCTTCCATCGTAGCCCCCTTCGGCCAATTTGTGCACAGCGGGCAAAAAATCTACCCACTGTTGTAACTGCGCCTGGCTTTGGGTGGTTACAAATCCGGGACTTGGTATTTGCTGCTGCTGGTAAAACTCTTTTTGTAAAATCTTGCTTTTAATGGTGCGCAAAACTGCGGGCTTGGGAATAACCTGCACGCCTTCTGTTTCCAGTTGCTCTAAGGCTTCGAGGTTAACGTTTTCGATTTCAATGGTCAGCACATCAACCCTTCGCCCAAAGTCTAAAACGGCATCGTAGTTTCTGATGTCTCCCAACACAAAATGGTGGCAAAGGTGTGCAGCGGGGCACTTGGCATCGGCCTCCAGCACATACGTCTCTACTGGGTAGTTGGCTGCTTGCTGTAGCAGCATGCGGCCCAACTGACCGCCGCCCAAGATGCCTGCTTTTATCATGCTCTGATGTATTTTTTAAAGGCTAAAGGTAGCGTCTGGGTTTTATCGCACGGGTAATAAAGGGCAGAGATGCAAAAAAAAATCTGTGTTGAATGTAGGCACACGGTGGCACAAGCTACCCAGGATTGTCCATTTTATAGACTCGTGGTTGGGGCCGATCGGGGTTTTGTGCAGAAAATGCTGCGGGTTCTATGTAAGGGGTGGGCTTGCCAACGTCTTTGCGGATTAGCGCGGCTTGAGTCTTTTCGGCACGCTAAGGCGCAGCGGCGCAAAGGACTGCCGCGGGTGTTTTTTCTTTGCGGCTTTGCGGCGTAGCGTGAGATTGATTTTTTCTGCACGCCAAAGCGCAGCGGCGCAAAGGACCGTCGCGGGTGTTTTTCGTGGCGGCTTTGCGGCGTAGCGTGAAATTGAATTTTTTCTGCACGCAAAGGCGCAGCGGCGCAAAGGACGGCGTGGGATGTTTTTTCTTTGCGTCTTTGCGGCGTAGCGTGAAATTGAATTTTTTCGGCACGCTAAGACGCGGCAGCGCAAAGGACCGTCGCGAGTGTTTTTCGTGGCGGCTTTGCGGCGTAGCGTGAGATTGATTTTTTCTGCACGCCAAGGCGCAGCGGCGCAAAGGACTGTCGCGGGTGTTTTTCTTGGCGGCTTTGCGGCGTAGCGTGAGATTGATTTTTTCTGCACGCCAAGGCGCAGCGGCGCAAAGGACTGTCGCGGGTGTTTTTCGTGGCGG
>RDXD01000390.1 GCA_004292575.1 Bacteroidota bacterium | reverse complement strand
GACCATTTTCAATTTGCGACAACAGGCTTTTTGTAACACCAGCCTGTTCGGCCAGTTCCTGCAATGTCACGTTTTTGTCTTTGCGCAGTTCACGCAGGCGGGAGCTAATCTGTACTAAAATGTCTTCGGGCATAAAAGGGAATTATTCTTAGGTAAAGCTAGTGGATTACGAAAACTTGAGACTATTTTCAGGCATGCCAACCATTTAGGTAACGGCTGTGGTGTGTGAAGCCTGTTGCTCCTGGATTTATGAAGCAAAAATGTAAAATTGTTTGCTGCTCCACCAGCTTTTAGGAGTCGATTTTTTGCCTAAAACACGCCCTGATGGAAATTTTTTAGTGTTGGCGAACGCTTTTTCCGGTAAAAAACTGGTTTACCCAGCGCTTTTTTGCAGCCAAGTTTGTAGCATGGGTTTGCGTTCTTAATTTTTATGTGCCATAGCTTTTGAAAGCCAGTTTTGAGTTGGTGTGCCTTTTCAGTATTTGTGTTGCAACGCCACATAAATTTTGGTAGTGTCCGCTACTTTTTCCGAAGCGCCTAACTATTTTTTGACCATCGGGTTCGGTGTTTTCACATCTTGCCACAGGGCCGCCTCACTACCACCGTACGACTTGCTGATGGGCTTTCCATTTCGTGTTAGGCCTTTGAAAACATCTTTATCTACCAAATCCCAAATGGCGTATTTAGCCCTACCCTGCAAATCAATTAAACCAAAATGGTTTTCTGAACCCGCCGGATTTTTGTCTTTCCACTGCTCATCAAATGCCTCAAAATAAAACAGGCTAATTTTTTCTTTATTGGTCCATTGGCGCATGAGCTTATAAAACAGGGCTGCTTTATACTCGTCGGTTGCTTTAGAGCCATCGTTGCCATATAATTCGCCTGCCGACGAAGCCCACCCCGATTCGCCAATATGCACCGGCTTATTTACGCCTATCAACTTCATGTAGGCCACCACATTGTTGTATTGCAACACGGCATACGCTTTGGCCCGTCCCATTACCGCATCTATCTTAGCCTTCTCTGAAAGGGCTTTTTCCTCTTCTTTTACACCCCAAAAAACCGGATTGTAGTGCGTGTCGTGCATAGGGTATGTATGAACCGAAATATAATCCACCGCCTTTATCAACTGGTTCAGGTCTTCTACGTGGTACTCGTTTCCACCGCCACCCCAAGAGGCGAAGTTGTCCGACGAGGTTATCCACAACTTTGCTGGCAACTTGCCCTGCTGCTTTAAGCCTTGCAAATAATTTACCCATTTCAAAATAATGCCCGGCTCCACATAATAGGCTGTGGCCCATTTTACCATGGCTTCATTACCAACGGCAATAATTTTCACAATTTCGGGGTACGCATTGGCCAATCTAACGGCTTCGGCTATCTCGGTTGCGTTGCGATCGCTATCCTCGTTTCTCACCAGCGGCTTATCGGTCCAGGAGTTTTTGCAGTCTATCCAGGCACCAAGCATCACATACATTTCAAACCCCGCAGTTTCTTGCCTAAGTTCAGCTATCGCTTGCAGTAGGTTAGCCGCTTCGCTGTAGTGCACATTGTAAGTTCTCACCAGTTTTATATTCATGGCCGCCAACAACCGTATGTCGTCCTTTATTTCGGCAACGGTTGGCACTACCTCGCGGGTAGCGGTTCTGTAGCCGCCGTAGCAAATGGCCTGATAATCTACATTCCCCAGTAATTGTTCGGCAGTTATCTTATCTGCGGCCAGCCGCTTTGATTTGTAAGTACCACACGAAACCAAAACAAGTACGAGTAGGTAAATGATGTTGTTTTTCATCGTAAATCGTTTTCTTTTGGTAAGCCGTTATGCTTGCAGGCGTAGTGGTTTTCCAGAAAATGTTAACCATCAGCGCCTTGCTTCGCTCTAATGCATCTACCGGCTTAACTGATTCATTTTGGCAAAATATTTCAATCGGTTTGGCACCCGAAATTTAGTCGATTACAGGCGCCTGCCCAATTGTTAAGGCTCAACACTGCGCCCTCAAATGTAGTATTTTAACAGTTACGTCAATTATTACAAATTGGTAAGCCATGGGTGCTTTTCAAGCCGTATTGTTATGCCTTTCACTGGCCTTAAAAATGGATAGACTTATGGTCTGTCAGGCTCAAAAATCTCATTGCAAAAGCGGCTGTGGTTTAACTTGTATCGATGGTATTGTTTGAAGGTAGCCGGCATCAAAAACTCGAAAACCATGCCTTCAATATGCTCTGGATACGAATACGCTAATGCTTAACCGTTTTGAAAAAAATATGGTGGGCTATAACCGGCATTTTACAAAAGGCAAACGCTTTACCGCACCCATTTGGCCCATGCGCTTGCCGGTGTAACCGTTTTTGTTTTTTTAGCAACGGCTTTACCAAAGTGTGGTATTTACTTCATAAGCCAAAACAGCAATGGGTTGGCGTGCCCATAGCATTAACTTAGTGCAAAAATTAGCACATGAACCTAGGCATAAATGATCATTTGTTTTTGGTATGCGGCGCCACCAGTGGTTTAGGCTTGGCCATTGCCAGTGCGCTTGTGGCCGAGGGGGCGCAAGTATTGGCCATGGCCCGGTCGGAGGCAGCACTGCTTCGGCTGCAGCAGCTACACCCCGGCCAAATAGAAACCATTTGTGCCGATGCCACCGCACCAGCCACCACCGCAAAAGTGGTAGAAGCCATTGGCAGCCGGCGCCTGCATGGGGCACTTGTAAACGCCGGCGGGCCGCCTGCCAAAACCACCCTCGAAACCACCCTTCAAGATTGGGACGATGCCTACAGCAGCCTGCTGCGCTGGAAAGTGAGCCTTACACAGGCAATAGTGCCCTTGATGGTACCACATGGGTACGGGCGGCTGCTGTTTATAGAAAGCGCATCGGTAAAACAGCCGCTTGAAAACTTGGTACTGAGCTCGGCACTGCGCATGGCGGTAGTGGGCATGGTAAAAACCTTGAGCCAAGAAATTGCAAGCACGGGTATTACCCTAAACGTGCTGGCGCCGGGCAGCCACCAAACCCCTGCCATAGAACGCATTTACTTGAAAAAAAGCCAACAAACCGGATTGCCCATTGATGTTGTACGGCAGCAGGCGCAGGCACAAATACCCGTGCGGGCACTGGGCGAGGCAGCCGATTTTGCAAGCCTGGCCGTATGGTTGCTTTGCCCACTTAGCCGCTACGTTACCGGCCAGGTGTACGCTGTAGATGGCGGCAGTATAAAGAGTAGCTTGTAGCAATGGCTTAAACGACCGCGGACAATTGTACGCTTTAACAAAATATAATTTGGAAATTACATGTACATACATCTAATTTTGTGCCATAAAGTTAAAACGCTCAGATGACGGTAGAAGAAGCCATACAGACCAACAGTTTTGAAAGCCCGGCGCACAAGGCGGCCATCAACATTATGTATGTGGCCTACCGGGTAAAAACCTTTGTGAGCGGACAACTGAAGGGCTTTGGACTTACACCCGAACAGTATAACGTGCTGCGCATTCTTAACGGAAAACACCCTGCTGCCATGTGCGTAAAAGACATTGGCAGCCGCATGATAGAACGCAGCAGTAACGTGCCGCGCATTATTGATCGGCTGGAGCAAAAACAATGGGTAGTACGCCAACAATCGGGTGCCGACCGCCGCGAAACCATTGTGCAACTAACACCCGCCGCCCTGCAATTGCTTCAAACCATAAAGCCCACCATGGATGACGCACACCGCCAAATGAGCCAAATGAGTCCGCAAGATTTGGTGCTGCTCAACAGCTTGCTTGATAATTATTTAATGTAGAAAAAAATTTTATCATAATGCATGTATGTACACACATATTCATTAACCCGATTAAAATCAATTGTTTATGAGCATTATATTACACAAGGCCGACACGCGTGGCGTGGCCAACCACGGTTGGCTCCGCAGCCATCACAGTTTTAGTTTTGCCGACTACTACGAGCCTACACGTATGAATTTTGGCACACTGCGGGTGCTAAACGACGATACCGTGGCGGCCGGCATGGGTTTTGGACGCCACCCCCACCGCAACATGGAAATCATCAGCATTCCTACGTTTGGCGATTTGAAGCACGCCGACAGCATGGGCAACCAAACCATTATAAAACAAGGCGACATACAGGTGATGAGTGCTGGTACCGGCGTAGAACACAGCGAAATGAACGCCAACAAAGACCGCGAAGTGCGCTTTTTTCAGATTTGGATTACCCCAAACCAAAACAATGCAACCCCACGCTACGGCCAGCACACGTTAGAATTAGGTAAGCTACACAACAACCTGCATACGGTACTAAGTCCAGAACAGACCAACGAAGGCGTCTGGATACATCAGCAGGCTTGGTTTAGTATGGGCCATTTGGACGCCAACTTCGCCACCACATACACCTTGAAGCAGCCGGGCAACGGCGTATATGCTTTTGTAATAGAGGGCAACGTCACCATCAACACCGTGGCCCTCCACCGCCGCGATGGACTCGGACTTACGGATACAGCATTGCTGGACATTACCGCCAACACAAACGCACAATTGCTGCTGATGGAAGTGCCAATGGCATAAAGTTAGCAACACAAACCGTGTTTCGCTACCAATCAAACATAACTGAATACCAATCACCGCTTGATACACTTTTTTAATAACAAAAAAAACAAAACAACATGGCTACTTACAAAATCGACCACATGCACAGCGAGGTTAAATTCAAAGTGAAACACCTCATGATTAGCACCGTAACCGGCACGTTCAGAACTTTTGACGCCAGCATGGAAGCAACCGAACCCGACTTTAGCGATGCTAAAATTAGCTTTGAGGCAGACATTGCCAGCATTGACACTAACATGGCGCAGCGCGACGCCCACCTGAAAAGCGATGACTTTTTTAATGCCGAGCAATTTCCCAAACTGCTGTTTGCAAGTACAGGCATCAACAAAACCGGCGAAAACACCTTCGACCTGTCTGGCAACCTCACCATCAGAGACGTTACCAAACCCATCACCCTAAAAGCCGAATACGGCGGAACCATGGTTGATTTCTATGGCCAAACCAAACACGGCTTTGATCTTACCGGCAAAATAAGCCGCCAAGATTTTAACCTTAAATGGAACGCAGTAACAGAAGCTGGCGGTGTAGTAGTAGCCGATGAAGTAAAGCTTGAGTTGAATATTCAAATGGCTCAGCAAGCCTAGTTGACCAGTACGCCCCCTACTCAGCCAGTCGTATTGCTACGCAAGCAAATGCGACTGGCTATTTTTACCTCCCAAATTAACCATATTATGCCACTGAAAAGCATAAAAACCGTACTAAAAGCAGGCCAACCACACATGGTAGGCGATGGCTTTAAGGTTCAAAACTATATTAACCAAGGGCTGTGGAAAGACCTGAGCCCCTTTTTGATGTTTGATTACAACGAACCTTGGACCTTGCTACCCACGGAACATCCGCGGGGGGTGGATGTGCACCCCCACAAGGGTTTTGAAACCGTAACCATTGTGTGGCAAGGCGAGCTGGCGCACGAAGACAGCACCGGCGGCAAGGGCGCACTCAACCCGGGCGATGTGCAGTGGATGACTGCTGGCGAGGGTATTTTACACAAAGAATTTCACGGCACCGCATTTAGTGCCCGGGGCGGCACTTTGCACATGGCGCAGCTGTGGGTAAACCTACCGGCCAAGTACAAAAACACGCCAGCCAAGTATCAAGACCTTGGTGCTGCGCAAATACCCACGGTTGCTTTGCCCCATGGTGCCGGCAACCTGCGGGTAATTGCAGGCAACTATGCCAACACGCCCGGTGCCGCCAGCACGTTTACCCGCATAAACCTGTGGGATATAAACCTGAACCCAGGCACTACCACCACGTTGACTGCACCGCCGGGCGACCACACTGCCCTAATGGTGCTAAGCGGCCACGTAATGGTAAACCAAAGCACCCAAGCCCGCAGCGGTACCCTGATGGTGTTTGAGGCCACCGGCACCGAAATTACTATTGAGGCCAACAACGAAGCGCATGTGCTGCTGCTGGGCGGTGAACCCATTGACGAACCTATTGTGGCCTATGGACCATTTGTGATGAATACCCGCGCCGAAATACAGCAGGCGCTTGCCGACTATGAAGCGGGCAAATGGGGGCGGCTGGAGTAGGCGCATGCTAAATAGCGTGCCTACCGGCGCTCTTAGTGGGCGTTTTTTTTGGCACTGTGGAAATTACATTCCGCAGTTGAGGCTAGGGAGGTTAGCCAAGGGGACACAAAGGATACGAAATAGGTCGATTGCTTTTGGGCATCCATTTGTAAAACATGCTGGCGAAGGGAAAAGTTATAATGAATGGTTTAGTGTTCCATAAAGCAACTTTTGACTACGCGGACCGGCAACTAATCCAGAACATCCAAAGTTTCGGATTGGGACACCAAAAACGGCGCCTTCTACCGAATACGGATGGCGGCGGAAACTTTTTGATGAAAATAATTATAATGATAGATTTGCTGAAAAATCAAAATGGAGGAAATAATATTTTTGGTTGAAGAAAGTGTTGATGGTGGGTTCATTGCTAAAGGCTTGGGCGTATCAATATTTACGCAAGGGGAAACGCTTGGTGAGCTAAAAGTGGCAATAATTGATGCTGTGCATTGTCATTTTGATGATAACAAGAAAAGAATCATTCGATTGCACATCGTGAAAGATGAAGTGTTAGCAGCATGAAGATGCCTCGTGACCTTAGTGGACAGGAGCCGGTTAAATACCTAAAGCCGTATGGATACATCATTACTCGCCAAACGGGAAGCCATATTCGTTTAACAACACAATTAAAAGGCGAGCATCATATCACGGTACCCAATCATGATACGCTCAAAATAGGAACTTTATCTTCTATCCTCACTGATATTGCCCTCCACCTGGGTACCACCAAAGAAGTATTATCAAAAGAATTATTTGTCTAGCAAAAAGATTTTCTTTCTATCCCACTACAAACCGTTGCTCCAAAATAAAGATATTGGGCGTTCGGGATGCTCGAATAAATCCTGAATATCGAATCGGGTAATCTGCCACAACTGAGAACTTCAAATGTATTGCTGGTAACGATGTTTGTCCACCGATCCCAGACTCCGATCTGGGCACAAAGGTTACCTGTGACAACAAGTCCAACAAAGCAGAATTGATGCTCAATCCGAAATATGATACAACATCCGCCGCTTTCAAACCCGATGCAGCAGCTTGCGATTGCGGCAGCGATTGGTCGGGCGAAATGATCGCTAACATTTAAAAGAAACCCGGTAACGTCATTCGTGACGGTATATCCACAATAATCAGGGGTGAAATCGCAGCCTGTGTTTGAACAAGATATTTAAACAAAAAATAAGTAGTGCATGCATATAGTAACGCCGCAATACATTACAGATGAGAATGGGGAAAAATCGTTGGTTATTCTTCCTGCTCAAGAATTTGATTCGATAATGGAAGCGGTAGAGGCGTTGGAAGATCTAAGGCTTTATGACGAATCAAAAAAGGGAGATACTGGCGAACGCATTTTGTTTTCTGAGTACTTGAAAAATAGAAAAGCAAAAAACACTTGACTATATTGCGCTTGCGCCAAACAGTATCGGCATTGTTTAAGTTTCCGGACATCATGCGACAATCATTGGCATGAGTACCCATGCAAGTATTTTCAAACCCTGATGCATTGGGCATTTCAAGGCTTTTTTTAACCAAAGAATACTAGGCATTCGAGTTTCATTTTAAACCAAACAGCGTGAACAAGTTCTCATAAGGCCTCGAAGTGACGATATCTAAAGGCGACCTTTTTGCTTTGTTCTTATGGTCTTTTTGAGCCCCATGAGATAAAAACAACTCAACTAATTCAATACGCTCACTTCTGCCGTAGTCATTAAAAACGGCAGTCCATAGTGATTGATTGCCATAGACATCTTCAATATCTAAATCCCCCCGATTTCTTAAAATTAATTCCGCCAAATCGACCTTATTGTAAAAGGCGCAATAGTGTAAAGCTGTTTGCCCCTTTTGATCTTGTAAGTTAACATCAATACCTCCCGAAATAAGCAATTTAGCAATTTCGTCAAAACCCTTCGACAGAGCCATGTGCAAGGCACTGTACCCGAATTTATCGGCCCAAATATCAACGCCCGATGCAAGTGCCGTTTTTACACTTTCCAAATCATTGTTCTCTACAAATTCTAGTAGCATAATTGTTGTTTTAATCTTTTTGTTCAAATTGATGACTCGGTTTAGATCTTGGGGCTTGAAGTATCTGTTTACTCGGGTCGTTATACTCATCTAACGCATGCTTACACGGCGAAAGATGTATTTCACTAAGCAAAACTCAAATTAACTAGTTCGCTTGCGCAGGTCGCCCTACCTTTTCTAACGTCTGTATGCCGCCGCCAAAGGCATAGGTATCCCTTTGTTCGACGAGCCGCCGTGTGCGGTGGTTAGTAACGATATGGTCCAAGTAAACGATCTCTTCTATTTCATTGATATAATGGCTGATAAAGTAACCGCTTTTTGGTATTTCGAGGACATTTCCCCCCCAAATGCTATTAGGGGCTCGGGTTTTATGTTAACCCAAACAGCAGTGGCAATGGTAGTAGTAAACAGAAAGGCGTGGGCCGTAGGCAGAAGCCCCGCGCCTACACTGCCGCAGTGGTGCTAAGCTGCCATGGTATGGTAAACCAAAGCACCGAGGCCGCAGCGGTATCTAGAAATATGGAGGCTTATCTACTGTTTTTATACCGTTTCACGAAACAATAAATCAAACTATTCCCAAGTACGGCTAAAACACACGCGCCAATTTTGCAACTTTTACCGGTGCAAATAAACAGTTTGCTGGTGTTAGCCCACCCATTTTTTGGCCAACTTGCCAATGCTAAGCCCCTGTACCAAAATGCTAAATACCACACACAGGTAGGTTACCATCACCAGCAAGCCTTTGTGTGGGTTTTCGGGTATTGACAGCACCAGCGCCAGTGATAGACCGCCGCGCAAACCTCCCCAAACCACCACCTTCGACTCTTTAAAAGTGAGATTAATCCACTTGGGAAACAACCACACGGGTAACAATACCACGGCTGCCCTTGCTACCAACCCTGCCACAATACAAAGAAGCCCAATCCAAACGTATGCCATTCTAAATTCCAAAACCATGAGTACAAAAGCCATAATAATAAACAAGAGGGCATTTAAAATTACGTCGAGCAATTCCCAAAACTTGTGCACGTAGGCCTGCGTTACATCAGTCATGGCTTCGTTGGTTTTAAAATTTCCCACCAGCAAGCCCATTACCACCATAGCCAAAGCCCCCGATAGGTGAAAGAGGCCGCAGAGTGCAAACCCGCCCATTACAAAGGCCAACGTAAGCAGCACCTCGGTTTCGTAGTGGTTTATGGAACGCAGCAGTACATGCAGCGCATACCCCAGCGCAAAACCAAAGGCCAAGCCACCCACTGCTTCTTGCAAAAATAGCAGGCCAAACCGCCCGAAGTCGAAACCGCTTTGACTGCGAAGCGTTTCGAGCAATGCTATAAACACCACCACGCCAACCCCATCGTTAAAAAGCGATTCCCCAACAATGGTGGCCTCAATTTTTTTGGGGACGTTGGCCTTGGTTAGAATGCCCAAAACGGCAATGGGGTCGGTGGGGGAAATGAGCGCCCCAAACAGCAAGCAATAGATAAAATCTAATTGGATGCCAAACCAGCCGCAAAAACACCACATTAGCCCGGCAATAATTACGGTGCTTAGCAACACACCGCCCACGGCTAACAATCCCACGGTCTTCACCTGCTTTTTAATCTGCGGCCAGTCGGTATGCAAAGCCCCGGCAAACAATAGAAAGCCCAACATAATCTCCAATACAAACCGACTGATATTGGTTTGGTCCACCCATTGCTTTACGCTAGCATAGTCGTTTGGGTTCCAATATTTGGTGAGCAGCACACCCAACGATAGCAGTGTGGATAGCAGAAACAAACCAATGACAAACGGCAGTTTTAAAAATCGATGGTTGAGATAAGCAAAGGCAGCTGATAGGGTAATTAAGATGACTAAGACGGTGTAATAGGGCATAACAGTATGAAAGTCACAAATTTAGCCCCAAATTGGCAACATGTCATCAGGGCTGGGCAAGGGCTTTGTTGCGCAAAAAGGCCGTGTCGGTGAGTGTGCCCAAAAATGCCACCAATTGCCCTTTTTCAAAATTTGAGAGCACAATACCGCCGCGCAGCTGTGGGTCTAAAGTTGGACTGGTCACTACCCCTCGGTTATAATGTTCCAGCATGGTAAGGAGGTCCACCACACGTCCATCGTGCGCATAAGGAAAAGATACCAACACATTGCGCAAACTGGGCACTTTAAATTTAAGGCTGTCGCTACTTTTTCGGGTAATAAGCATGCGGCCCACATCGCTGTTGCTACTGTCTATGCTAAATCCAGCGTTTCTAAAACTTTGGTCGGTAAATAGTGGCTCAACATGGCAACTGGCACATTTCTGCTTAAATATGTCGTAGCCCAAACTTTCGGGCAATGTAAAGGTCGCTTTGCCATCCTTTACTTGGTCGTACTTGCTGTTGGCGCTTACCATGGTTAGCATAAATTGGCTTAGGGCAAAACTGAGCCGTTGTGTATTGATGGTTTCGCTGCCAAAAGCGGCGTTAAACATGCTGCGATAAGTGGCAGATGCGCTTAGTTTTTTCATAACACCATCCAGTGTTTCGCCCATTTCAATGGGATTTGTAATGGGGCTAAGCGGCTGCACATCCAAATTAAGTACGCCACCATCGGCGTGAAAGGTGCTGTACCAAGCCAGGTTTTGCAAGGGTGGTGCATTGCGCAGCGTGTGGCTGTTGTTAATGCCGTGGCTGAGGTTGTGGTCAAAAGTGCCAAATGCGGCCACTTGCTGGTGGCAACTGGCGCATGGAAAATTGCCGTCCTTACTCAGCAAACCGTCGTAAAACAGCTTTCGCCCCAGCGCTATGCCCTGCTCGGTAAGCGGATTTTGCGCAAAATTGTACACCGTATTAGGAAAACCTTTGGGTACCACAAAACTTACCGCTTTGGGGCTGGCAGTGGCAAGGGCATCCTTTTTTTTTCACCCGGCCCAGGCCAGCAGCAGTACTACACCTACAATCGTAAGTAGCCGTTTTAAAGTTTGTAGCATCTTTTTTTACATAAAAAATTCAGTGGTCTTGCGGTTTCGCGGCTAATTGTTAACAGCCACCACCTCAAACATGTTTCGGTAATTGGCGGCAATTCGTTGCGCCAGCGGACCGGGATTCATAGAAGCGGGGTCATCGGCAATTTTTATGGGGTTGGCCCCCGCAAACCAGCTTAATGCATTGGCCGAAAGCACCACTTCCGAAGTGCCGGTGGTTTTAAGCTTAATGGGAACAGGCATGGCTAAGCTTACTGGATCTAGTACGGTTTCGCTGGCCCTAAAACCGCCAATATGGTACGTTACGCCCTGTTGCGGCGCCCTGCTTGCCGCCGATTTGCCCTCCAACTTAGCCATAATGTAGCCCGTATTCCAGGTCCAAAACATACCCAGCGCGGGGTCTAATGCCCCAGTTTGCACGCCGCTTACATTGCGGGCACTGTCCACGCCCACCACAAAACGGATGGCCGTGTAGGTATTGCCCGGTGCCATAACCACCATGCTGTTGCTGCTTGGGTCTTTAGCATCAACCAAAAAATACGAATTGTCAATCTTGTCAATTTTGCCGCCCGCATCAATGAGCTCGATGTTAGAAATGTAATATTTGAATGCGGTAATGGTTATAGGCTCTCCAAGCGGAGTAGTGTAGCTGCCGTTAATACTAAGGGCTTGTGTACCAGCCATTTGCTTGAAGCTTAACCGAAGCGGGTAGTTACGCGGCGCCGGGTCGTCGTCGTTGTTGCAGGCCGCCAGCGTTAGGCAAAGCATGGACACCACCACAAACAGCTTTTGTTTAGAACCCCCAAGGCCTTGGTATTTTATTCTGAACGGTTCCATAAGGGCTTATTTCTTTGTTGCTTAATCGTGCTTTTTAGTTTTTTCCTATTTAGGCGCTTTTCCACCACGGCCTTAGATGGTTTTGTGGCAACGCGTGGCCGCTGCACCACCAAGGCTTGCGCCACAAGTTCGTGCATTTTTTTAATCACCGCTGTTTTGTTGGCCAGTTGGCTGCGGTGGGTTTGGCTGCGCACGGCAAGCTGCCCATCGCCGTTTATTCTGTTGGCCAGTTTTTCGGTTAGGCGTGCTATGTCAGTGTTGCTAAATGCAGCGCTTGTGGCCACCGTCCAAAGTCCCTCCACGGCGGTTTCTACCTTATTTACATTTTGGCCGCCTTTGCCGCCGCTGCGGCTGGTTCTAAACGTTATTTCGCCAGTAAAATCGTGTTCCATATCTATCAGCTTTAGCGTTTTATGCCCCCGTATCTTGGTTTGGTAAAACCATACAAACGGGGCATTGGTAGCTTACTCAGCCACCTTTAGCAGTTCATGCAGCTGATGCTCCAGGTCTTTTATGCGCTTTTCCAATTCGGGTAAGCGCCTGTTAATGGCTTGGCTGCGCAGTGCGGCAGTGTAGTCGTGGGCTGGCGATCCGGTTACCGCTTTTCCCGCCTGAATGGATTTGCTAACACCACTTTGTGCATTTACGCGGGCACCATCGCCCAGCTCTATGTGTCCCACAATGCCTGCCTGTCCGCCAATCATTACTTTGTTGCCCAGTTTGGTACTGCCGCTTACGCCGGCTTGTGCCGCTATCACGGTGTTGGCACCCACTTCCACATTGTGTGCAATTTGTACCAAGTTATCAATTTTTGCACCTGCTTTTATAACGGTGCTGCCAATGGTGGCACGGTCAATGGTGCTGTTGGCCCCAATTTCCACGCCGTCTTGCACCACCACATTGCCTATCTGCGGCACTTTTTTAAAACTGCCATCGGCTTGGGGGGCAAAGCCAAATCCATCAGATCCTATTACCGTGCCGGCGTGTATGGTTACCTGCTGGCCTATCACACAGTCGTAGTACACTTTTACACCTGGGTAAAGCGTGGTGCCATCGCCAATGCGCACATTGTTGCCTATGTAAACCTGCGGATACAGTTTTACATTGTGGCCTATGGTGGCCATTTTGCCCACATAGGTAAAGGCTCCCAAAAACACGTTGTTGCCAATGGTGGCACTCTCGTCCACAAACACAGGATCTTGTTGCCCCACAAGCTGCTGCGCTTGCAATTGTTGGTACTGGGCTAGCAGCCCTGCAAAAGCACTGTAAGCATCTGCCACCCGTATGAGGCAGGCCGTTACCGGTTGCTTCAACTCTAAGCTCTCATTTACAACCACTACACCAGCACCCGTGGTGTACAAAAAATCTTCATACTTGGGGTTGGCCAAAAAAGACAGTTGGTTGGCCTTGGCTTCCTCAATTTTGCCAAAGCCCGATACTGTAGTGCTTCCGTTACCTTCTAACTTGCCCCCGCACATGGCTGCAATCTGTAGTGCTGTAAATGTCATTTTTTTTAAATGCAAATTTTAAATTGGTACATCAACGCGTCAATTCAGAAAAACAGACACCCAAGCCACTCAACTTGATGCATTGGTGTCACTTTTTTTATCTAAAACCCCGTGCTAAGGCATAACACAAATATAATGCTTATCTACCGTTGCCGAAAGCGTATGCTGTACCAACGCATTGTCAACGGCTGAAATATCTTTTACACTCCCATCTTTAAACAAAATATTTATCCTTTCGTCTTGGGTGGTGTACGTGGTGTTGTGGGCAGTGCCTGTAAAAACCAGATACGATGCACTGGCCGCATCAATGCCATATTGCTGCATCACACGCTGCTGCTGTGCGGCTATGGTGGCAAGCTCAAACGGCTGCGATTGCATTTTTATTTTGTACAACCGGCGGTTAAGCAAAGCCTTGCAAAGGGTGGCTAAAACCACATCGGGATGATTTTGCCAGGTTTTTATGGCCATCATCACATCCATATCATCTAGCTGGGCAAACTTTAGCAGCAGCTCGGGCGTGGGTGCAGGCGCTTGGGCAGCTAAGAAAAACTGTAGGTTAGGCAGCGCTTCGGCCGCCACTTCTCTTGCTCGGGTAAGAATTTTTTTAAGCATTTGTTCGGCTGCCAGCACCGTTTTGTGCAGGTAAACCTGCCAGTACATAAGCCTGCGCGCCACCAAAAATTTTTCGATGCTATAAATGGCTTTTTCCTCCACCATTAGTTGGTTGTGATGCACCACCAGCATTTTGGTAATGCGGTCGTAGCCTATGGTACCCTCGCTTACGCCGGTAAAATAGCTGTCGCGGGTCAAATAGTCCATCCGGTCCACGTCTAATTGGCCGCTTACCAATTGGTGCAAAAACGGCTTGGGGTATTGGTTGGTAAAAATGGCAATGGCGGTGTCCAATGCACCATCAAACTCTGCATTAAGGTGTTGCATCATCCATAAACTCATGCTTTCGTGGGCAATGCCCTGGGCCAGCAGTCCTTCCAGCGCATGGCTGTAAGGGCCATGCCCTAAATCATGCAGCAAAATGGCGATTTTAGCACCCAATGCCTCGGCTTCGGAAATGGGGGTGCCTTTTGCACGCAGTTCGGTTAGGGCCAGGCACATAAGGTGGTATGCCCCAAGGCTATGGTGCAACCTTGTGTGCACCGCACCGGGGTACACCAGCTGTGCCATGGCCATTTGATGAATACGCCGCAAACGCTGGTAAAATGGGTGGGCTACAATCTGTAAAAGCAACGGGTGATCAATGCTGATGTAGCCATACACCGGGTCGTTAATAATCTTTCTTGGAAGCACAGTCATATCTGTGTAAAGTTAGGGTTAATGGCAATGGGACATTGGCTACAAACGGCTTTGCCATTTACAATTGGGGTGGAAAATTACGAACTAAAAAACGTTCATACACATTCCACCAGGTGCGGCCAAAATGGTCTAAACCCACCAGATGATTGTGAAAAATGGTAATGAACAAACCTTCTACACGCGTCACGGCGTTGTACAAGCTTTGCAGTTCGGCAAGTGCCGTTTCGGCATCGTGTTTCAACTCGAATATGCTGTTGGCTTCCATAAATGCAAATGGAAATATTTGCAGCCCAGTGGCTTGCTCGGCACCCAGATGGTACCAAAAAAATGGCGTACAAGTGCTAGCTCTAAAGCCATTAATGCTGCCGTAACCCATGCTATAATCCTGCTTAAAATGTGGGCATAGCTGGGTGTAGCCGCCCGGCAGTTTGAAGGCCAGATAATGGTAGCGGTGTGTTGTAATGGGCTGCTGCACAATGCTTTGCAGCAAAGTCTGCTCTGCCGACAGTAGTGTTGGGTGTTTGGCGGCCTGGCAGCTGCCATGCAAACCTACAGCAAACTTGCCGGCCATTTGCTGCATCAGTTGTTGGTACGCGGGTTTACGCGGGTTGGTGTTTTTGTCGTAGCCTCGGGCTTTTTTTGCCATCAAAAAAAACCATTTCGGCTTTAGGCCATGCCGTTGATGCAGGCCATTGAGGTCGGCATAAACGTCAAACGGGTCGCGAACACCATTCAGCACAACGTTCACCCGGTTTGCAGCTGCATTAAACCTGCCACTCAGCAGTTGCCGCACTAGGCCACCGGTGTTGCGCCACAGGCCCTTGTGGGCGTAGCTCCAAGCCACATCCACATCAAACGTGGGCGTATATGTGGCCGCTCGCTGCGCAAAAACCAACCCCGGAAACTGGCGCAAAAGGCATGCTTTTAGGCCCATCATCCATTCATCAATGAGCGGGCGGTGCAAAAAATTTTCCCGATATGCCAGCGCATTGGTATGGCAATAGCGCCCAAAGGCATCGTTGGTATGCGGCAGATACTCCTCGTAGCGGCTCAGTAAAAAAAAAGCTGCGGAAAGCAAGTCAAAGCCCATGGCACCCTCGCCGGCAAAAAAAATGGGATAGTCGGCTGTTTGGGTGGTTTGGGTTGTTTGCAATTGAACATGGCTTTGCTCGAGTAGTCCATGCGGTGCCATGTGTACGCTGGGAAGTGCAAGGGTGCTATGCGAATAGTTAAGAATGGCTTCTCCGGCTTGGAGGCTCTCTAAATCATGTGCCATTTGCAGGGGCTGGCCAAACAAATAGTTGCCTGCCCAATGGGCCATATAGCTAATGCGGGGTGTGTTATGTGGGCAATACAGTATCAAAATTGGATTGAAAGCTAAGGACTAAACCCTGCTAGCGGTGCAAAACTATGTGGCAGGCGCTACAGATGGGCTGCAAAAGCAAGACGCATCAATTTATACACGGTCATTCATCAAAAAAAAAACCGAAGCTCCAGCACCCATAATGGCTGCCAAAGCTTCGGTTACTAGGTGGTAATTGGGTTTTAATCCCAGCCTCCCAATCTAATGCCTATGTTAAAAGGGCGCATATCTAAACCGCGCTGGTACATGCTTTTAGGTGCAATGCTGGTGTACAGCTTCACCGGGCCTACCCCAACCTCGCCCACGTACTGAAACTTAAAACTCTCCAAATCGAAATCGCCTTTTATTTTTTCCTTGCCACGGCTCTCGCTTATTTGCTTGTTGCGGCTGCTATACAGGTATCCCATGCTTACCCCACCAGCTATGTGGAAGCTGTTGCTCTTACCCGGCTTGCTGCTATACCCCAGCATTACGGGCAAGGTTAGATAGCTGGTGGCCAGTTTGTTCTTGCTAAAGCTAATATTGTCTCTTTGCACATAGGGCCTGTTTCCTTTAATGTGAGATATGTTGTTTTCGTAGCGAAAATTATTGGTTTCTATCATTAATCCATAGCTTAGGTTAAGCTTTAAATCGCGGGTTATGCCCCAATACTGGCGAAAAATCCAAACATTAATGTTGAAGCTTCTGCCATTGCGCACATTGAAATCGCTGCTGGTAAAAGCGGGCTCTGTGGCGCTTTGCACACGGGCATAATCTCGAGCATCGGCACTGGCATAATTGGTTTGGTCGTTAAAATTACTAAAGCCCAAGTCTAGGCTTAACCAATTGGTGGTTAGTCTTTTCGGCTTGCTCGATGTGTTCCAAGTAATTTTTATTTTGCTACTGTCATTACTATAAACCTTGTCGCGGGTTTTTATGATGATCATTTTACCCACTACAATGGTATCGGGCTTAGATGTTTTTGTGGTGTCGGGGGCTTGCGCCAAGCCAACGATGCTTAAAAAGCACATTGCGGAAAAAAGGTACCAAGTTTTCATGTTGTTGTTGTTTTTTGTGCGTCTTTACGGCTGTAGAGACTGGTTTTTTAATGGTTTGGATGACGCCTCTTGTTTACGCTGCCAGGCTTTCCATTGGCTGCGGAGGCATTTTTGGGGTTGATGTCTGTTGTTTTGAAGTTGTCTATTTTGTTGGCTGCATGCTTTTTACAGCCGCTTTCGGGCTTTGGCAGTGAAAAAAAACGTGTTGAAGATTTAGTTAAGCGCTTGCTGGGTGTTGGCTGCTGATGCAAGCAGTTGAAGCGTGAAAGCAATGAACTAGCGTTGGCTTCCTTTGTCGGTAATTACTTGAGCAATGCTGTGCCGCTCAAGCGTGCGACCAATGGTGCGCCCCACCTTACGAAACACACCGCGTAATTTCTGTTTTTCGATGCGGCCACCGCTAATATAAATGTACTCTGGTTCGCCGCCTGGCTCCTCGTTGTACAAGGCTGGGCTAGCTACCAAACTGTTGGAAGCCACACCAGCTGTTTCTATTTGGATGGGTGCAGTAGTGGGCAGCTGGTTAGAAACTTCGGTAGAGGCGTTATTTTTAGCCACGCTGTTTACTGCATTTAGCGCATCTGCACCAGTGGCCAAGGCTACTGTTGTGGTTGTTTGCTGGTTGTCATCCTGCGCCTGCTGCTGTGCCACCGTCTGACCAATTTTTGACTTATCGTTGGTGGACTGGGCTGGCACCCCCACTTGGCCAGAGGCTTTAGGCAAGCGGCTTGCGGCGGCAGTTGCGTTGCTTGGCTGCGCGGCAGCTTGGCCATTAACTGCTTCTACAGGCGTAGTATAGGCTGGCCTCGGCTCAAATTTGGGTGCGCTAGGCGCTGTAGTGTTCACTTCGGTATTGGCCATGTGCGTATCGGCAGCAGGCGCACCTGTGCCCAACTGCATAAGCACAAACCAACCCACACCTACTACCGCTGCTGCGGCAGCCAGCGGTTGCCACCGCCGCATGGGCCTAACTTTTGTGGCCTGCCTGTAAAGCAAGTGCTTATCGGGCATTTCCTCCAGAAGGCCTGCGTCCAATTGCGCTACGCTAAGGCTGTTCCAGTCACAATTGGCTTGTGCGTCTGTTGCCACCAGTTGGCTAAGCGCTTCGGCCTGTGTGCTGGGCAACTCCCCATCCAGCTGCAGCAGCATGTGGTGTTGCTCCGTTGTTAAGTTGTCGGCATCCCATGGCAATGCTTTCAACAATAGGTGTTTGGCGGGCATGTGTGTGTGAGATGTGACTTCCAGTCTGGCATCTAAAAACAGCACTAACTCGGCACCCAGCTCGGGATGTTTTACCACAAAAGCCTCCACTTGTTGCATCTCTTTGGCGTCTAGCTCGCCATCGGCATACAGCAAAAAGTAGGTTTCGTAATTATGGGCGTCTAGTAGCATGGTGGTAAACTTAATGTGTTTGTGGTTTTGGGTGGTTGGGCAGGGGTATCATTTTTTTTTTATGAGTTAAAGGCTTGGCTCACTCCCACATCGCGTTGCACCAAATAGTTGCGGAGCAGTATTCGGGCACGGTGCAAATACACTTTTACTTGACTATCCGATAGGCTCATAATCTCACCAATTTCCTGATAGCTGTACCCTTCGTAATCTTTTAGCATCACCAGGTGGCGCTGCGTATCGGTAAGGGTAGCTAAAGCTTCGTCAAGCATTTTTTTCAGGTGCCGCTGTGGTTGGTGTTCTGTACCCAACGCCAACTCGGATAACTCCTCTTTGTAGCTCATGCGCTTTACCTTGCGCAACTGGTCAATCATTTGATGGTAAGCGATGGTAAACAAATAACTTTTAGCCTTGCCCGCCTCTACCTGTCCTTTGTTTATCCATAGCTTTTCAAATGCTGTTTGCACCACATCCTGAGCGTCTTCGGCATGTCGCATGTTCTTAAATATGAAGCGATACACGTTGTCGGCATACAGTTTAACACAGTCGTTGTAGTCTTTATCGGTCATGCAGCAGCGGTGTTATGATGTATGCAGGTTGGTTACAAACATATATACGGCCACCGTAATTAATTGGTTACACCATGTTTTAAAAAAAGTAGCTTTTTGTGTTCGTTTCCATGATGAACGGCAAAAATGGGCGAAGTAATAATTTTTTGAAGCCTGTAAATGGCCCTTTTGGCACAGATTATGCATTACAGCGCACATAACATCTAGCCAGGTGTGTTTAAGGGCTGTTTTTTAAAGGCGAAGTTGTTGTTACAATTAGGATACACCATGAAAACACTAAAGCATCCATTGCTGTACGGAATTATAATTTGCCTTGGGTTGGCCATTGCTGTGCAAGCTGTGCAGCTGCGGTATAAAAGCCAAATTTTGCAAAAGCAGGTGGCCGGCATTAGGCAATCAATACCATCGGCTATGTTGCCAACCTATGCTAACCCAGCAGATAATTTAGCAGCAGCACCCGCAGCTCAGTTGCAAAAAGCCATAGAACAACTAAAGGAAACTAAGGCATTAAACTTTATGGCCCTGTGTGCCCTGCTTGGATTGCTGGTATTGGGCGTTGGCCTGCACTTAAAAACGGTGATTGATTTTTTTAGGGACATGCGGGAGTATGCTCGAACCCCTGAATATTACAACTAATAGTGGTGCTATTTGCGCATGTGCCAAGCCTTGGGCTGCACAAAACTGCGTATGCCTTCAAATCCCAAAGTGCTTCCTAGCCCCGATTGTCCACGTCCACTCCAAGGTAAATTAGCACTCACCCGGTCGCAGCAGTTCCAATATACGGTGCCGGTGGCCATCTGCTTCAATATATTTTCGGCGCGTGCCGCGCTGCTGCTGTAAACTGATGCGGTAAGGCCATAGGGGGTGTCGGCCATAAGTGCAGCAGCTGCTTCATCGTTTTCAACCAATTGTATGCCCAATACGGGGCCAAAACTCTCTTCGGTCATCAGGCGCATATCGTGGTTTACGTTGGTAAGCAAAATGGGCTTAAAAAAATAGCCGTTTTGTGGCAACGTACCTTGGTATTGCCACAAAACCTGTGCGCCTTTTAGCAGCGCATCTTCCACCTGACCTTGCAAAAAGGCCAACTGCGGCTTTCGGCTAAGTGGCCCATTGGTGGTGGTTTTGTCTAAAGGCGAGCCCACCACCACCTGTGTGGCAGCGGCGGCAAGCGCATCTAAAAAAGCAGTATAAACGGCATGGTGCACGTACACGCGTTCCACAGCACAGCAGCTTTGGCCATTGTTGTAAAAGGCCCCTTCCAAAACGGCTTCGGCTACCAATTTTACATTCAGCACATCATCGGCCACATATAAGGGGTCTTTGCCACCCAATTCCAAGCCTAAGGGCACCAGTTTTCCGGCCACTTTTTCGGCAATGTGCTTGCCTGTGCGGTAGCTACCCGTAAAAAAGTAGCCATCTAATGGCAGGTTTAGCAGCGCTTCGCCCGCAGTAGCATCGCCCACCACCACGCTAAAGCAGCCCTCGGGCAGTCCTGCCTTTTGCCACAGTGCTGCCATGTGCAGGCCGGTAAGCGTGGCGTGTTCGCTGGGTTTGTAAAGCACGGCATTGCCTGCTGCCAACGCGGGTACATAAACATTTACGCCTACTAAAAAGGGATAGTTCCATGCCGAAATGTTGGCAATTACGCCCAGGGGCTCGTAGGTAACATGCTCTAGCGTGCCGCCAGTAGGCGTTATGCTTTCGGCGCTAAGCCAACGCTGGCTGTTTTGCAAAAAAAAGCCAATGCGTTGTCGGGCACCCTGCACCTCGTTTAGCGCTTCCTGCAGCGGCTTGCCCATTTCGGAGCTGAGCGTTAGTGCCAGGGTTTCTTTTTCGGCATCCAAAAGCTCAGAAAAAACCTCAATTATGGCCAACCGCTGTGCCAGGCTTTTTTCAGCCCAATTGGTCTGGGCAGTTTTAGCCATTTTGTATTGGTTGGCAATGGTTTCGGGCGTGTCGGGGGTTAGGGTGGCAATTACCGTTTCGGTGGCGGGGTTAATGATAAGCATGGGTGGCTGCATGTTTTTGAATGGCATTAATAAAATGGTTTCGAAGCCCCATGGCCAGCGGAGCATCTTGAAGCTGAAGCAGGTGCATGCGCTCGGGGTGCCACTGCACGGCCATCATAAAGGGCTGTTGGGCTGGGTTAGCCCATTCAATACCCTCAATGGTGCCATCGTCGGCATGGCAATTGCTGCGCAGGTTATGCCCAAGGGTCTCTATGCATTGGTGGTGAGCACTATTGGCCACCAGTCGGCTATGGCCCAACGCCTCGTGTAGTTGGGTATTTGGCTCAAGGTTAATGCCATGGGCTTTATCGTAATGGTGAAACTGGTGCACAGCATTTCGGGCGGGGCCTAAATCTTGCACCAGGGTGCCACCCAAAATGCAATTGATGAGCTGCAGCCCGCGGCAAATGCCCAACACCGGCAAGCCCAAATGCATGGCTTGTTTAAAGGCTGCAGTTTCGAAGGCATCGCGATCGGCATCGAAGTGGGCGGGCTGCTGCGCAT